>PAQU01000089.1 GCA_002709395.1 Roseibacillus sp.
ACGTAGTTAAGCCCGGTTCGGTGGAAGAACTTCACGAAATCAGGGTCTCCCCCGCGTTCACCGCGAATACCAACCTTGGGTTTTTTTCTTTGTAGCGGCTCCGCCTTTAAAGCAGGTCTAAACCAGTTTCCCCACACCCTCCTGACCGAGACCAGCGAAGGGTTCCGCATCCCGGCGGGTTGGGAGGAACCCGGAGGAGCCATCTCTGGCCAACCCGGGTCCAGTCCAGGTAAGCTCATTAGTTCCAAAGGAGAAGAATCCAGCGGTGATGGCAGCGTGCGAAATTCCAATCATCGTCCCAACCGTGGAATTTGGATCACTCACCTTGAGTCTGAGTTTCTGCCGAACTCAACAGCCTCGACCTGCGTAGCAGTAACAGCAGGGTAACTGATGCCGGAACGGCAACCATGGTGGCCAGGGCGTTGTATTCTCTCAGGGCAAAGCACAAATCATGCTTAATGATTATAACGGCGCTGATCCCAATCTTTTTAAGGTGAACGATCTACAGCGCTCGACATTTCTAACTGCTCCGCTACCCCTCCACTCGTAGTCTATGACTCTTTTCTCTGCAAACGAACTCCGCCTCGCTTACGGCCACCAGACCCTCCTCGATGGCGTAACCGTCGCCATTTCTGCCGGGGAAAAAGTTGGTCTCGTCGGCCGGAACGGGTGCGGAAAAACTTCTCTTCTCAAAATCCTCGCTAATGAAAACCAAGCTGACTCAGGAGATACCTCGGTCCGCCGCGGCCTCCGCATCGGCTACCTCCCCCAGGAGTTCGAACTCGATCCCTCCCTCTCTGTTTACGACAACATCTCCGCCGGTGCCGCCGACGTCGCCTCTGCTGTGACGCGCTATGAAAATGGGTCCGGCAGTGAATCTGAACTCGCTGACCTCCTCACGCTTATTGAGCACGCCGATGGCTGGAATCTCGATGCCCGCATCAAATCCCTCTCAAATGCACTCTTTACTCCGCCACTCCAATCCGAGACAGGGCCCCTGTCCGGTGGTGAAAAGCGCCGGGTCGCCCTTTGTCGTGCCCTCGCTTCACAACCTGACCTTCTTCTCCTCGACGAACCCACCAACCACCTCGATTCCGAATCAATCCGCTGGCTCGAAGACTTTCTCAAAACATACACCGGAGCCGTCATCTTTGTCACCCACGACCGCTACTTTCTCAACGTCATCGCCACTCGCATCATCGAGATTTCAGACGGCAAGGCCTACTCCCACCCCGGAAACTATACCGCCTTTCTCGAGTCCAAGGCAGCACGACAGGAAATCGCCGAGAACACCGAAAAAAAACGCCAGAAGTTCCTTAAGGACGAACTCAAGTGGGTCAAGGCGGGCGTTAAAGCCCGCACTACCAAATCCCGCTCCCGCCTTAATGCATTCTACGAAGTCAAAGATCAGGAAGCTTTCGTTCGTGAAGGTGAAATTGACCTCCTCATCCCCCCTCCACCACGACTCGGTAATACCATTGTAGACCTCGAAGACGTCTCCATCACCTTGGGAGACCGCACCCTATTCCGGCACATGAACCTCTCTCTCGAAGAGGGTCAATGCACCGGCATCGTGGGTAAAAATGGCGTTGGTAAATCGACCCTCCTCAAAATTTGTCTCCAGCAGCTTGAGCCCACCTCCGGCAAGGCAATCCTGGGCAAGAAAGTCAAAATCAACTACATCGACCAGTCCCGGATGCAACTCGATGACACCGGTTCACTTCTCGATGAAATCTCGGACGGAAACGAGAAGATCGAATTTGGTGACGAAATTCTCGGCGCCCGCGCCTACCTGCGCCGCTTCCTTTTCTCCGATGAACGTATCAACGAACGCGTCGACCTCCTCTCAGGAGGCGAACGTGCCCGCCTCATGCTCGCCAAGGTTCTCAAGAACGGAGGCAACCTCCTCGTTCTCGACGAGCCCACCAACGATCTCGACTTACAATCACTCCGGATGCTCGAAGAGGCACTTGCCGCCTTTCCAGGCACCATCCTTGTGGTCTCCCATGATCGCTACTTCCTCGATCGTATCTGCGATCAAATAGTCGCCTTCGAAGACGATGGCGTGAAAATCACCCCCGGAAATTTCTCCTACTATCTTGAGAAACGACAAGCGCGTGAAAATGCCGCGCGGGCCCAGGCAACCGCCGCCAACCGCGCAGCTAAAAAGCGAGCCTCCAAGAAAAAGCCAAGACCGAGAAAGCTCACCATGGCCGAAGCCAAGGAACTCGAAACCCTCGAGGACAAAGCTATGGAAGCCGACGATGTGGTTACTACCCTGCAGGAAAAACTTTCTTCGCCCGAGATCCAAACCGACTTCGAACAAATCCCCATCGTCATGGCTGAACTTGAGGCCGCTAAAAAAGTGGCTGAGGAACTCATCAACCGCTGGGAGTTTCTCGAAGAAGTGAAAGCGAATTCACCCATCAAATAGAACGTCGCCCCGGATCATCTCGACCATTTCGATCTACCACGGATTCTGGAGGGCACAGCACCTGTAAGGTGTGACCTTACCTAACAGATTTGTTTCTCCTTTGCCCAGAAACCCGGGGCAACCAAGCCTGCAAGACTGAAGACCTCTTATCGGATTGCTCTCCAAATTCAGTAAAGGAGAGATAACTCCATATAAAAAACCCCGCTCGCTTTTGCGAACGGGGCTTTGAAATTTCTTATGTCGTCAGCTTCTAGCTCACTTCACTGCGAGTCATTCCCTTTTCCTCGAGTGCAGCCTGCGCGAGGGCAAGACGGGCAATGGGGATACGGAATGGCGAGCAGGACACGTAGTTGAGTCCGGTGCGGTGGAAGAACTTCACGGAATCGGGATCTCCGCCGTGCTCGCCACAGATGCCAATCTTGAGTTTCTTCTGGGTCTTACGACCACCTTTGACTCCCATTTCAACAAGCTTGCCCACCCCTTCCTGGTCGAGACCAGCGAATGGGTTGTTGTTGAGAACTTCGGCATCCTGGTAAGTTGGGAGGAAACTGGAGGAGTCATCCCGGGAAAGACCAAGTCCGGTCTGCGTGAGATCGTTGGTTCCGAAGGAGAAGAACTCAGCGTGCTTGGCTACTTCGTCAGCGGTGATGGCAGCACGAGGAATCTCAATCATGGTTCCAACGGTGTACTTCAGCTCACTTTTCTTCAGACCAAGCTTCTTACGAACTTCCGCAGCAGTGGTGTCGATGACGTTCTTCTGAAGTTCAAGCTCACGTGCATAGGCAACGAGTGGGACCATGATCTCAGGGAGAACCTTGGTCCCCTTCTTCTGCACCTCGTGAGCCGCCTCGAGGATAGCCTCGACCTGCATTGCCGTGACGGCAGGATAACTGATGCCGAGACGACAACCACGGTGACCAAGCATTGGGTTCTCCTCGTGAAGAGCGTGGATGCGCTTGGTGATGGCAGGAGCGCTCATGCCGATCTTCTTGGAGAGATCCTTCTTCTGAGCAGCATCCATGGTGCCGATGAATTCGTGAAGAGGTGGGTCCAGAAGACGAATGGTGGCCGGGCGACCTTCGAGTGACTTGAAGATGCCGATGAAGTCTTTCTTCATGAAGACCTTGATCTTCCTGAGCGCCTTGGCGCGACCGGCGTCATCATCAGCGAGGATCATCTCGCGAACCGCATCGATGCGGTTGCCCTCAAAGAACATGTGTTCGGCGCGGGTCAGGCCAATACCTTCGGCACCAAACTTGATCGCCTGCTGCACCTGCTCCGGAGTGTCCGAGTTGGTACGGACACCAAGCTTACGCAGCTTGTCTGTCCAGCTCATGAGCTCCATGAACTTCTTGTAGGTGTCAGATCGCTTGGCGGCAGCCTTGTTCTCGATGAGGCCCTGGATGACCTGCGAGGGAGAAGACTTGATGCCACCTTTATAGACATTTCCAACGAATCCGTTCAGGGAGAGCTCATCCCCTTCCTTCAGAGTAACGCCGTTTCCGGAGAGTGTCTTCTTCGAGTAGTCGATCGTCATGCCGTGGGCACCGCAAACACAGACCTTCCCCATCTGGCGGGCAACAAGAGCTGCATGTGAGGAAGCACCTCCCTCGGTGGTGAGGATTCCGTCAGCGGCGATCATTCCACGAAGATCTTCCGGAGAAGTGGCCTGGCGGACAAGAATCACGTTCTGACCCTTGGCTGCTGCCTTCACCGAGTCTTCAGCGGAGAAATAGATCTTTCCGGAAGCTGCACCAGGACCAGCCGGGAGGCCATTGCCAACTTTCTTGGCAGCCTTCTCGGCCTTCGCGTCGAAGATTGGAGCGAGGAGGTGCCCGAGGTCATCAGCAGGAATTCGGAGGATAGCCTCTTCCTTCTTGATGAGGCGCTCCTTGACCATATCAAGAGCGATATTGACGGCAGCGAAACCGGTACGCTTTCCGTTTCGGGTCTGCAACATCCAGAGTTTTCCTTCTTCGATGGTAAACTCAACGTCCTGAACATCGCGGAAGTGCTTCTCAAGTTTCTTTCGAGTCACGAGAAGCTCCTTATGAGACTTGGGAAGGTCTTTTGCCATCTTGGCGATGGGCTTCGGCGTGCGGACACCGGCAACGACGTCCTCACCCTGTGCATCAATGAGATACTCACCGTAAAAAACATTTTCGCCAGTGGCCGGGTCACGAGTGAACGCAACGCCGGTCCCGGAACTCTTACCGGTGTTACCAAAGACCATGGCCTGAACATTTACAGCAGTTCCCCAAGCGGCGGGTATTCCATACTTCTGGCGATAAACGATCGCACGGTCATTTTGCCAGGAGTTAAAGACTGCATTCACGGCTCCCTTGAGCTGCTCGCGCGGATCTTCGGGAAAATTCTTGCCTGAACGTTTCTTAATAAGCGCCTTGAAGGCAGCGACCACTTCACGGAGATCCTTTTCCTTAAGACCTGAATCGTCCTTCACGTTGGCCTTGGCCTTGGCTTTATCAAGAATGACCTCGTATGGATCGTGGTGCTCACCAGCTTCGGCTTCCACTTCCATTACGACACTTCCATACATCTGGAGGAAACGACGGTAGGAATCCCAGGCGAACTTTGCATTGCCTGTCTTCTTGGCAAGGGCTTCGACGACTTCGTCGTTGATTCCGAGGTTGAGGATGGTGTCCATCATGCCCGGCATCGATTCACGAGCACCGGAGCGAACGGAAAGAAGAAGGGGGTTCGCAAGGTCCCCAAACTTCTTGCCCATGGCCTTTTCGACCTTGGCAATATTTGCCTCGATCTCGGCATCAAGAGTCTTGGGATATTTTTTACCGTTGTCGTAGTAATAGGTGCAAACTTCGGTCGTAATGGTGAAGCCCGCCGGAACAGGAACTCCAATGCTGCTCATTTCGGCAAGATTCGCGCCTTTCCCCCCAAGGAGAGCTTTCATTGATCCATCTCCGTCGCACTTTCCTGCGCCGAAGTAATAGACGTTCTGCTTTTTCTTACTAGTGGTAGCTTTGCGACGAGCCGGAGCTTTCTTGCGGGCTGACTTACGTTTGGTTGCCATCGTCAGGAAGGGGTAGGTCTGGTTGTGAAACGTGCGCCAAGAGCGGGGAATCAAAGTGCCCGGCGCGAGCGGGCGCGCACCTTATCAACCGTTTCTTAACTGTCAATCAGCCAGTTCCACCCCGAAAAGATGCAGTTTCAACCCATCGAAGCACTCGGGAAGAGAGCCCTCAATCCCCCAGCGGGCATCCTGCTCGAGTGGCAGGATCAAACGACCTTATCCACCTGTTCTCCGTAATCCCTTCACTGGCTGTTTAGTTTGACAGGTTTAGAATTCAGCCTCTGCCTCCGGAATTTTCCCTGCTTCCCTTCGATTGCTATTGCCAAGAAACCTCACCGGGCGCTATCCGTGCACCCGTTCAACGTAATCTAACCATGAGCATTATCCCAACCATCAGTTCAGGCACCGCAGGTCCTCTCGGTGTTCAACATCTCCCTCGCCTCTGGCAGAAAGCTTCGCTCGACGCCGCCGGCAAACTTCATCCCGACTATCCTGCCGCTGGTGCCGGGTTCGACCAGATGACCCTCGACGCGCTGGGCATCGATCGCCAGGCATTCCTTGATCACGTCGCCGCTGAAAAGCCAAACTACGTCGCCTGCGAGGCCTGGTGCCAGGCAAACGGAAACTTCGATGCCGACAAAATCGCCGCTCATAACGCAGCGGTGAACGGATATAACCACGACGACGATACTCGTAATGGCATTCTCGGCGCAGTCGGCCTTCCTGCTGACGCAGGCATCCTCGACGCGGTGAACCTCAACAACCTTGAGGACTGGAACGACTTCCACGGTGCGGAAATCGCAGGATAGTCCAGCAAACCAGTTAAGATATTCATCCAAAAGAGCCCCGCACTTGCGGGGCTCTTTCTCTTTAAACTGAAGTCGTTATCCTGCGCTTTCAGGAACCGTGTCGCCCCGGGAAGGTCAGTTCGGCAACTCCGGATTTATCCAATTCCCCAAGCCCTTCGGCCGTCATCCTGTCGTATTGGGCCTTGGTCGCGTCATTAACCGGCAGGCTGAGGCCGGCATCCTGCGCCAGGGCCTGGGCAATCCCGGAATCCTTGGCAGCATGCTCCGCCGAGAACCAGCACTCGTGATCGCGGTCGATCATATCCTCGGAATCTGTCTCCAGAACCCGTGAGTTGGCGCCTGTCTGCGAGAAAATTTCACAGATCATACCAAGATCGAGCCCAAGGGACGAGGCAAGGCCCAATCCTTCAGCCAACCCGGCGGTGTTGATATTCATCACCATGTTGACGAGGGCCTTGACCTTCGCCGCCTGCCCTGCCTCTCCGCAGTAACGAAGGTTCAGGGAGAGGTCATCCAGCAACGCCCGGTTGCTATTGAACACTTCCTCATCTCCCCCGATCATGAGATAGAGATTACCTTCCCGAGCATGGCTGATGCTGGAAGCCATTGCCCCCTCCAGCACCGCAGCCCCAGCTTCCTTGCCCGCATCATAAGCTTCCCGGTGGGCACCGGGTGATAGGGTGGCACAATTGATGAAGGTCTTGCCACCAGCTCCCTCCAGAAGATTATCCTCTTCAGAGAAGTAGATGGCTCGCATTGCATCATCATTCGTAATCACCGTGATGATGACATCTGCAGCAGCGGTCACCCCGGCAAGCGTGGCACAATTCTCTGCACTCAGTTCTTCCGCCAGGGAGGCGGCAATTTCCTTGTTGATGTCGTAAACCGCGGTCACCTCGTGACCACAGTCCAGTTGCAGGTGGCGGGCCATGTTGGCGCCCATCCGTCCTACTCCGACAAATGCTACTTTTTGGCTCATGATATATTATTCTTTGATACGTTACTTGAATTCTGGATAGAAGGGATTGTGGGCCTTTTCCTCTCCCACTGTTGTCATGGGACCGTGTCCCGGGCAGATCACCGTGTCGTCCTGCAGGCTGAACAATTCGGCCCGGTTGGTCGCAAGGGCATCCTGGTAGGAAATCAGTCCACCTCCCATGGACTGCGCGAACAACGCATCCCCCACGATGGCCACCGGACACGATAATCCGTTGATAACGTATGTCGTTCCACCTGGCGAATGGCCCTTCGTCAAGCGGGTGGAGACGCGCAGCGTTCCCACCGAAAAGGCATCTCCGGGCTGGAAACGAGTCGCTCCCCCAGCCGGCTCCAGGGCATTCACGAAAGTCTTGAGCTCCGGGTTGTGACTTTCCACCGCGGCCCGGTCTACGATATGATCAAGATGGGTATGAGTGAGGAAGAGTTGCTTGAGAGTCAGGCCAAGTTCATCAACCAGACCGATTGCTCCGCTCGCGTCCGTTCCCGTGTCGAAGAGCGCCGCCTCCTTCGAGGCAGGATCCCATACCAGATAATTGTTCACCGTCATGTCATCAAAAACGGTGTTGTACTGGCGAAGGCCCTCGACTTCGACCGGCGCTGGCAACCACGCCTCCCGGGCTCGTTCCACAAGCGTATCAGCATCCAGTCCCAACGGGGATGCGACCTTGCGCAGGGACTCCTCGTCAAACTCTCCGTCTTTCAGTTTCGCTATCGTTTCCTCGGAAACACCGGTCAGGAACTCAAGGACTCCGTCCGGCATCCCGGTGCCCCGCAGGGCCTTTCCGAGGACGTCCTCAAAGTTATCTTCCAGGGGAATACTGCTCATTGCTTCGAAGATTCTACTTTGACGAGCTTGGTAATCCGCCCGAACCGGTTCCAGTCCTGCACATACAGATTACCGGAGGGGTCGTAGGCCAGTCCATGCGGTGCAGTAAAGTGTGCAGGCTTGGCCTGGTTGGGAGCCACCCCATTCTGGCCCCTCTGCTTTGGGTTCGGATTTTCCCCAAGGAGCGCAATCACCTTGCCCGCCTTGTCCAGAATCTTGACCCCTCCCGCCAATTCGGTCACGGCCACCACGTCTCCACGGAAAGCAAGGTCCGTAGGCCGCCGCAACCCATCTGCAACGACTCCGATCCAGTTGCCATCAAGATCCCAGTGAGTCAGGCGGCCATTTTCACGGTCCGCCACCAGAATCCTCGGAGGGTCAAAACGATGATCGAGGGCCATGCCATGTGCCGTGTTACACTTCCCTTCTCCCTTTCCTCGGCCGGCAAAGGTCTTGATCAGCTTCCCCTCGGCATCAAACTTGTGAATGAAGTTGGACCCGTATCCAAGGGCCACGAAGATCGAACCATCTGGCGCTATATCAGCTGCAGTTACTCCTCCCCAGCCCCCTTTGACCTCCCCGGTGCTGGCATTCGGGATCTGAAAGACTTCCTCGCCGTCCAGGGACATCTTGACCAGCCGCTTTCCTGCCGTGTGAGACGCCCAGATAAACTCCTTGCCGCTCTCTTCCCGGATGAAGAGATCGTGAATGTTACTGGGGCCTATCTTCCCAAGCTGCTTTCCCGCTGCATTGTAGATGAGAATCCCGTTCGGGGTGTCCGTGCTGAAGTAGATCCTCCCCGCCTTGTCAATCGCAACTCCCCCATTGGTGCTGCCCACCCCCTTGTTTTCAGAAGTTCCCCACCAGGGAACGTTCGAATACGTATGATCCCCGGAACCCGTGGCAACCGCCACGGTGAGAACTTCGCCCTTCGGGATAACCCCCTTATGGGGATGAGCCGACAGGACGGCTGGCAAGATGGAAGCCGCAGTGAGCAGCAGAATGCGTTTCATGACAGGCCAGATATGGAGTCTTCCTGCGAACAGGAAAAGAACTTTTGGCCCTCTCTCGGCCCTGAGTCACTTATTGGAGTTACCGGAGCCGCAGAGGTTGCTATCCCGTTACTCACTCTCCTGACAGGACGAAGTCTACCTGCTGGCGTTCCATGTTGACCCGCCCCACCCGGACCGAAACGATCTGACCCAGTGCCAGCTCTTCTCCCCTGGCGGTGACGTACCGCATGCGATGGGACTCCAGTCGCCAGTCCCCACCTGGAAAGTCGTCCTGCTTGATAAGTCCCCGCTGCAGAATTTCAATAACCTCCACCATCAGTCCAACCCTGCGTACATCCGTAATGACGGCTTCAAAAGTCGGCGGATCGAAATCATCTGCAGCGAGGAGCAACCACTCGAGCATCTTGAGCCGGTGCGATTCCGTTTCCGCACTCGCACTTGTCCTCTCGGTGGTCGAGATATGGTCAGATAGTTCCCGGCATTGAACCTGAGTGGCTGCCCCTTGACTGCCGCCGGGTGAATTTTCCAGAAGGGGTTCCAGGGTTCGGTGAATCACAAGATCGGCATAACGGCGGATGGGACTGGTGAAATGGCAGTAGTCTGTCTTGGAGAGCCCATAATGCCCCAGGGGCTCCTCCCGGTAGCTCGCTCGCTTCAGGCTCTTGAGCAGGCCCAGCTTGATAGAGTGCTCCTCAGGTTCACCGCGGCATGCCCGGAGAAGTTTCTGGATATGCTTCCGGTTAACGAGATCACCCGGCTCATAACCATGCGTCCTCGCGAGCTCTGCAAATTCAAAGAGCTTGTCGTGATCCGGTTCCTCATGGACCCGGTAAATGGCAGGACGTTCGGCATTCTTGACCACCCGGGCCACGGCCTCATTGGCCGCCAGCATGAACTCCTCGATCAGCTGGTGACTTTCGTTATGGTCTTCACGGCGGTAACCAATGGGTCGCCCGGATGCATCAAGTTCCATGCGGACCTCGGGAAAGTCCAGATCCAGAGCCCCTTGTTCAAAACGGCGCTGGCGCAGCAGCTTGGCCAGTTCCCAGCACACCGTGAGAGCCTGCGCAATCTCCCCGCTCGACGAATTTTCTTCTCCTTCACCTTCTCCCCCCTCCAGCATCTCCTGTGCTTCCCGGTAGGTAAGACGGGACCTTGAGCAAATGACCGCCTGCTCGAAACGAGTCCGGGTTAATTTCCCTTGCCTGTCGAACCTCATGATCACGCACCGTGTGAGGCGATCCTCCGCTGGAACCAGAGAACATATCCCGTTACTCAACTCCTCGGGCAGCATCGGAATAACCCGGTCCACCAGATAGGTCGAATTGCCGCGCTGTCGGGCTTCCAGGTCCAAGGCCGTTCCCGGCTTTACGTAGTGAGCAACATCCGCGATATGAACAGCCAGCTCCCATTCGTCCTCAAGCTTTCGCACGCAGATCGCATCATCAAAATCACGCGCATCATCCGGATCAATCGTGAGAACCAGTTTTTCTCTCCAGTCTGACCGTTGTTTCAGCACTTCTGGATGAATGGTAGAGGGGACCTTTTTCGCTTCGGCTTGAACCTCCTCCGGGAATTCTTCCCGCAGCCCATGGCGGAGAATAATTCCCCGGATATCCACTCCCGCCTCATCAGGCCAGCCCAACACCTCGGAAACCTCTCCCCGGGGCGCCGTCTGCCGGCTGTCCCACTCCAACAAGCGCACTGCAACCTTCTGGCCTGACTGCCCTCCCCCGTTACTGTTCAACTCAATCGTTGCAGGCAGGCTTTCATCATCAGGCTGGACGTAGACAAACCCCTTACGCTCCATGAGGATTCCCACCACGGTCCCACTGCGACGCCGCAGGATACGCTCGACCCTTCCAGTTGCCTGGTCCTCCGCACCCGGAAGGTCAAGAGAGTGCCTCTTATGCCTGGCATGCTTCCACCAGACAGGAGGACCGAGACGCTCGACCCGGAGGGCCACGCGATCACCATCTAGTGCTACTGAGGTCTTTCGTGCTCCCACGTAAATTCGGCTGAAGCGCTTCAGGTCAATACCACTGGCGAGATTGGCTTCGTCATGCGGATCCGGATAAAACCAAGCCGAGCCCTTCCGCTGAAAACGAAGGATCCCGGAGAGCAGATTCTGCTCCTTTTCACGCAAGCGATAGCGGGCCTTTTTCCCGCGCACAATCACCCCTTCCCTCTCCAGCCCTGCCAGCTCGGAGCGCAAATCCGCCCTGAGATCAGACCGGAGCTCAAGATCACGAGCTAGTTCCCCCTTGTTGCGCGGCCGGTATCCCGGACTGCGCATGATCTCCAGAAGCTTCTCCCTCAACCCCCCGGCCTCTCCCATGGCCGGACTCTGGGTCCTTGATGTCACTGCAGCAATGAGGAAGGCTCCCAAAAATTAAGTTGCATCCACTCCGGGACAAGCTCATCTTGGTATTGACATTGTAATTCCCCTCAACCGGGGGATTGCCAAAGTGCGGCGATCTCTCCACCTTCCTTCCCGCCCAAAGTATACTCCCCAATCCCTGACCAGCTATGAAGATAACCTCCACCCGTTTCAGGAACCACGGCTTCACTCTCATCGAGCTCCTCGTCGTGATTGCGATCATCGCCATCCTCGCAGCCATGGGCTTCGGCGCCGGCGCAGCAGTGATGAATACCGCCAAAAAAACCGTCGCAACCAACGACTGTACCAACCTCGTCCTGGCAGTAGACCAATTCTATGACGACCACAATTACCTGCCTGACGCCCCGGAGGCGGGAACAGCTCCCGGAGCCCCTACCATGAATGCCCTGATGGATCAGCTGGTCGGCTTCGACAAGGAGAATAATACCAAGGGGGTTCGCTACTTCCAAGGCAAGGACGCCAAGGGCAAGAGCCAGAACGGAGCCTACGGGGGGCTATTCTACACCGAGAATTCAGTTGAGCTCTTCGACGCCTGGAGAAAGAAAGGGGCCGCCGCCAATAACCGGCATTACTTCCTGCTCATGGACGTCGACTTCGACGACGAGATTACGGACCCCTTTGACGCCGCCAAGCCCATCCGGGGGCGCAAGGCCATCGCCTGGAGCAGCGGACGTGATGGCCAGTATACAACCGGCCAGAGCACTGCCAGTAAGAACCGGGACAACGTTTACTCCTGGCGGGGTAAGAACTAAAACTGAGCCCCAAGCTTCAACTCCATGACAAAA
Organism: Roseibacillus sp.; assembly: GCA_002709395.1. Taxonomy (GTDB): domain Bacteria; phylum Verrucomicrobiota; class Verrucomicrobiia; order Verrucomicrobiales; family Akkermansiaceae; genus Roseibacillus_B. Next base: position 12,317 of record PAQU01000089.1, read on the forward strand.
GCTGGCCAATCGGCCAGCTTTTTTTGGAGCCGCTATCAACCACGCATACCCGTGGACGATCCCTCAGGTTATATCTATTGGGGATTAAAAAAGCCGGGCGGTTTCCCGCCCGGCTTGGATGGTCCCTGAGGACCTGAATTGTGAAGTCTTCCTTTCCTAGAAGCCCATTCCACCACCACCGTGGTCGTGGCCATGCGGCTCGGGAGCTTCTTCCTCGGGAATGTCCGTGATGACACACTCGGTGGTAAGGAGCAGACCCGCGATCGATGCGGCATTCTGCAGCGCACTACGGGTAACCTTGGTCGGATCGACCACCCCCTGGGCGATCAGGTCCACGTAGTCATCCTTGGCCACATCGTAACCAGTGCTGCCATCCGAGTTCTTGACGTGCTCGACAATGAGCGCGCCCTCACGGCCAGCGTTGGCCGCCAGCTGACGGAGGGGTGCCTCCACCGCGCTACGAACCAGTTCCACACCAGTTGCTTCGTCACCGTCCAGTTCCACACCGTCAAGGGCGGACTGGGCCCGGATGAGAGCGGTGCCACCACCGGGAACGATTCCTTCTTCCACCGCTGCGCGGGTGGCGTGAAGGGCGTCTTCCACACGGGCCTTCTTCTCCTTCATCTCGGTCTCGGTTGCCGCACCAACATTGATGACAGCCACCCCGCCAGCGAGCTTGGCAAGACGCTCCTGGAGCTTCTCGCGGTCGTAGTCGGAAGTGGTTTCCTCAATCTGCCTGCGGATCTGGCCGACCCGGCCACTGATGGCTTCACTGCCACCGCCACCTTCAACGATAGTGGTGTCTTCCTTGCCGATCTTGACGGTCTTGGCTTCTCCGAGGTCGCTGAGTTCGATGTTCTCAAGCTTGATCCCGAGGTCCTCGGTGATGCAGCGGCCACCGGTAAGGATCGCGATGTCCTCCAGCATGGCCTTGCGGCGATCACCAAACCCGGGGGCTTTCACCGCCGCGATGTTCAGGGTTCCGCGAAGCTTGTTCACCACCAGGGTCGCCAGGGCTTCACCCTCGACGTCCTCCGCGATGATCAGGAGCGGGCGACTGGTCTTAGCCACCTTCTCAAGAAGCGGAAGCATGTCCTTGAGGTTCGAGATCTTCTTCTCGTGGATGAGGATGTAGGCGCTGTCGAGATTGGCCTCCATGCTCTCTGCATCCGTCACGAAGTAGGGAGAAAGGTAGCCCTTGTCGAACTGCATCCCCTCGACAACGTCGAGAGTGGTCTCGATGCCCTTGGCCTCTTCCACCGTGATGGTGCCATCCTTCCCAACCTTGTCCATGGCCTCGGCAATGATATTGCCGATTTCCTGGTCCCAGTTGGCCGAAACGGTCGCAACCTGCGCGATCTGGTCGCTGTCGGAAACCTCCTGCGAGATCTCAGCCAGACGATTCACGATGGCCTCGGAAGCCTTGAGGATACCACGCTGGAGACTGATGGGATTGGCCCCAGCCGTCACGTTGCGCAGACCTTCCTTGTAGACAGCCTCAGCGAGAACGGTCGCGGTCGTGGTTCCGTCCCCGGCAACATCGGAGGTCTTGCTGGAGACCTCACGAATGAGCTGGGCACCCATGTTCTCGTAGGGATCCTCAAGCTCGATCTCCTTGGCCACCGAGACACCGTCCTTGGTGATGGTGGGGGAGCCGAACTTCTTGTCGAGGATCACGTTACGTCCGGCCGGACCGAGGGTGGCTTTCACCGCGGCGGCCAGTTTCTCCACCCCGCGCAAAAGCGCATGCCGGGCGGCTTCGTTAAACTGCAATTGCTTGGCAGACATTGTGTTTTATAGGTTATCGGTTGATTCTTTTTCGGTTGTCGTCTGGGAGCATGAGTTAGTCCCCGATCACACCGAGGATATCGCCCTCGTTGATGATGAGGAGGTCGTCTCCGTCTACTTTGACATCCGTTCCCCCGTATTTCGAGATGAGGACTTTGTTGCCCTCCTCGACCGAGAATTGAATGTCGTTTCCGTTTTCATCTTTTCCGCCGGTGCCAAGTGCTACGACTTCGGCTTCCTGCGGCTTCTCCTGGGCTGTGTCGGGAAGCACAATGCCGCCGGCACTGACTTCTTCAGCATCGAGCCGCTTTACAAGCACGCGCTGTCCGAGTGGTTTAATACTAGCCATGATTCCGTTGTGGTTTTGGTTCGTTTTGTTTTGTTTTGGTTGAGTAGCCGCTCCGCCTTCCGGAGAAGAGCGGGGCGGGAAACTGACAGATTACTTCTCGGCGTCAACGACTTCCGCATCGACAACCTTGCCTTTTGCCTCCCGGGGCTCTTCCGGAGCATCCTCGGAAGCCACCGGGCCTGCCCCCGCAGCCGCGGCCGCGGCCGCGGCAGGATCCATTCCCGCAGCCCCCGCTGCCTGCTGGGCTGCTGCCATGAGTTCTCCCATGGTCTTTTCAAGGTCACTCATGGCAGCCCGCACCGCTTCGGTATCATCTGACTTGAGCGCTTCCTTCACTGCACCGGTCTTTGACTCCAGACTGCTCTTCAATTCAGCAGGAACCTGGTCTCCCAGCTCTTCGACCTGCTTTTCGACCTGATAAACAAGATTCTCGGCCTTGTTTCTTTCGTCGATTTCCTCGGCACGCTTCTTGTCCTCCTCGGAATGAGCCTCTGCCTCCTGCTTGGCCTTCTCGATCTCCTCATCGCTCAGGCCACTGGATCCTTCGATCGAGATCTTCTTCTCATTCCCGTTCTTCTTGTCGCTGGCCGTAACATGCAGAATCCCATTGGAATCAATGTCGAAGGTGACTTCAATCTGGGGCATCCCGCGGGGAGCGGGCTCAATGCCTTCAAGGTTGAAGGTCCCCAGCACCTTGTTGTTGGCAAAGAGAGGCCGTTCCCCCTGGCAGACCCGGATTGTCACCTCGGGCTGGTTGTCTGCTGCGGTCGAGAATACCTGGGATTTCTTCACCGGGATGGTGGTGTTACGCTCAATCATCGGGGTCGCCCTACTTCCCTCCGTTTCAATCGCGAGGGTGAGTGGTGTTACATCCAGCAGCACCACATCCTTGACGTCGCCCTGCAGGACACCGCCCTGAATACCTGCCCCAATGGCCACAACCTCATCCGGGTTCACTCCCTTGTGGGGCTCCTTACCTGCAAGTTCGTGCGCCACTTCCTGCACTCTGGGCATGCGGGTCATTCCCCCTACCAGAACGAGCTCATCAATTTCGCTGGCACTGACTCCTGCTTCCTCGAGACAATCACGCACCGGCTGCTTGGTCCGATCGAGAAGACCCTCGGTCAACTGTTCCATCTTCGAGCGGGAAAGCTCCATCTGGATATGCTTCGGACCGGTCTGGTCAGCCGTCACGAAGGGGAGATTGATTTCGTATGTGTTGGATGAACTCAGAGCGATCTTACCCTTCTCCGCCTCCTCCTTGATACGCTGCAGGGCATCCGGCTGCTCCCCGAGGTCGATTCCCTCCTTGGCTTTAAACTCCGATACCACCCAGGAAATAATTGCGCTGTCCCAGTCGTCGCCTCCAAGCTGAGTATCGCCATCCGTGGCCATGACCTCGAAAACCCCATCCCCGATATCGAGAACTGATATATCGAAGGTCCCTCCACCAAGGTCATAAACCGCGATCTTCTCGTCGCTCTTCTTATCAAGACCGTAGGCAAGTGAAGCGGCAGTCGGCTCGTTAATGATGCGGCGAACCTTCAATCCCGCAATTTCGCCGGAAGCCTTCGTCGCATTACGCTGTGAATCGTTGAAATAGGCCGGTACGGTAATCACGGCTTCTTCGATGCTTTCTCCCAGCTTGGCCTCTGCGTCGGCCTTCATCTTCGCGAGAATCATTGCGGAGATTTCCTGGGGTGAATACGCCTTTTTCTCACCGTCTACCTCCACCTCAATATGGGCGTCACCATTCGCAGCTTCCACGATCGTGTAGGGCAGCTTCTTGTCCTCTTCCGTAAGCTCTGCGAACTTACGTCCAATCAGGCGCTTGGCAGAGAAGATCGTATTCCGGGGGTTGGTTACCGCCTGACGCTTGGCAGCCTGGCCAACCAACCGTTCCCCACCCTTCGCAAAAGCCACCACCGAGGGAGTCGTGCGCGCTCCTTCCGAGTTCTCCAGGACGACCGGTTCACCGGCCTCCATCACCGCCATGCAGGAGTTCGTAGTCCCTAGATCGATTCCGAGTATTTTAGCCATGTCCTTGAGTCTTTTTCGTGGATCCGGTTGAAGTGCCGGATTTCTTCAGGTCTGTTGAAAGTGAACTGTCAGGGCGTGCCCCAACTACTACCCCTCTTGCAAACCCCATGCCAACAGGGTTTTGTTTTTTCATAACTTTCTAATTACCAACGAAAAACAATTATCTTAAGGTTTACCATGAGCCGTCCTCTTGCGTCATTATGGCTCGGTTTTGTCCTTTTCTATCGGTCCAATTGTCACAGTGAAACAGTCTGGCACACTCCGGACTCTTGCCCCTCCCTCTCCAACCTGACACCGAACAGCCCTCCTCTTTCCTCTCACCAAGGCTACGTGCCATAGCCAACCCTATTCCATCTGACAAATCTGCTTTTGCGGAATTGGTCCGTGGACCATCGAACACAGGATCGACAAGCGCCCCTCTCATGGCCAAGAATCCCGCAGAAAGTTCCTCATGAGCGATCAACAAGAATCCGAAAACGCGGACAACAAGGCATCCGAAGCACAAACTCCAAAAAAGGAGGCTGCCAAAAAAGTTCCCAAGTTTATTTTTCCTGATGCGGAGGAAGGAACATCTACTCCTTCCACCCCCGCCTTGAACTTTCCCTCCGATCCGGGCGAAGCCGCATCCTCCGAACCATCCCCGGCCGATTCGACGCCTTCAGCTCCACCCGCTGAGTCAGCTACCCCAGCCTCAGAACCTCCTGCAACTCCGCCTGCTGAACCAACTCCTGCAGCCGCAGAACCTCCTCCCGCTTCGCCTGCTGAACCAGCTCCCGTAGCCGCAGAACCTCCTGCAACTCCGCCTGCTGAACCAACTCCCGTAGCCGCAGAACCTCCTCCCGCTCCGCCTGCTGAACCAGCTCCCGTGGCCGCAGAACCTCCTCCCGCTCCGCCAGCTGAACCAGCTCCCGCAGCCGCAGAACCTCCTCCCGCCCCTGCAGCGGAACCTCCTTCCCCTGAGCCACCAAGTCCTCAGTTAAGCACTCCAGAGCTAAGCGCTCCAGAGCTGAGCACTCCAGAGTTGAGCGCGCCGCAGCTCACCACACCAACTCCAGCGGCACCTACCGAACCTGCATCAGCCACTCCGGTCCAGCCGGCCACTCCAGTCCAGCCGGCAACACCAGTTCAGCCGGCAACACCAGCTCAGCCGGCAACACCAGCTCAGCATGCTGCTCCCGCTCCTGGTGCCAAACCCGGGCACATCAACTTTGGTGCTAACCCCGCCCCCGCAACTCCTGCGGGAGAAGCGGTTCCTCTCGCTGCGCCTGCTGACCCGAACCCAACGGTCGCTACTGCAGCAGACGCTCCTTCCACTTTTATCTCGGGCAGCACCGAAACTACCAAGGGCGGCGGCAGCAACGCCGCCAAGATAACAATTGCTGTCGTCCTCCTGGCGGCCATCGTCTTTACCGGGATCTTCGTTATTGCCAAATCCGGACAAAATAAGCGCACGAAAATCCTCAACGGGCTTCTGGCCCAGGTGAAGGAAGACTCCAGTGCCAGGAATCTCCCCACCACGGAAGAGGAGGCGAATATTCTCCTCGGAGCTGGCATTTCCCTCAAGAGCATGAAGAAGGAACAGAGAGAGGCCATCTATCAACGCCTTCTCATCGCCGAGGGTAGTGGAGTTAATCTCGACACGCTTATTGCCGGTTATGCCGGGAATGAGGACAACCAGATGACTCCCGATATCCGGATCAAGTTTTTCCAGGTCATCCAGGGCCGCAAATCCCCGGATGCGCTTCCCTTCCTGATCAAACACGCCCGGAATTCCTCGAGACCGGATACCGCCAGTGCCGCGCTCAAGGCGGTCCGCAAGCTCGCCAACGATTCCAATGTTTCTGATCTTCTCAGCATCATTCAGTTCAACGAAAGCAGCACCGTGCGCCAGGAGGCCAAACTGGTGGTCATGGAGATTTCGGAGCGCAGCACCAGTCGTGATGAACTCGCGTCCTCAATCAAGAGCGCCTACGACAATGCCACCAATGACAACTCCAAGGTGACCTTCCTCGAACTTCTCGGTTCCACCGGAGGAGACACCGCAGCGGGAATCGTCACGGAGGCCCTGAAAAGCGAGGCCAAGAAAACCCGTATTGCCGCCCTCGCAGCTCTCGGCTCCTGGGCCGACGACAGCCAGTTCGATGCTCTGCTCGACTACATGGCTGAGGAAGAAGACGATACCCTCCGCCGGCAGGCTTTCGCGCAGGCTTTCCAGTTCCTGAACAAGGATCGCAAACGTGGTGCCCTCGCTCTTGAAGACATGTGGAAGAACCTCGCACAGGAAGCCTCAACCAAAAGCGAGAAGAAGCAGATCGTTAACGGACTGGCCAAGATCGTCGAGGACTGGGCATTCGCCGTGGTGGAATTCTTTCTCGAGGACGAGAACGACGAAGTCTCCTTCCGGGCCGAGAAGGCTCTCGATTACATGAACGAAAAGCGCAACCGCCTCAAGCCGAACCGCGATGAGGACGACGGCGAGTAAATACGTTCTCAATTACCTCCCAGGATTTCAGCCATGCTCAAAACATACCTTGGGATTCTAATCCTTGTCACCGTGGTA
>PAQU01000090.1 GCA_002709395.1 Roseibacillus sp.
CACGACCACGACCACGACCACGACCACGACCACGACCACGACCACGACCACGACCACGACCACGACCACGACCATGAGACGTCGGACAAGGGGAACCGGCTCATCATGGCTCTCCGCGCCGCCATGCGCGACTTCGTCGACGTGGGGATCTATTTCGTGATCGGGATCACCATCGTCGCCATTGTAAACACCCCCCCTCCCGTCGACCAGGAGACCATCCCCCTGCGGGATTACATCGATGGCACGGCCGGAAGCACCTGGGGCGCCCCTGCCGCTCTCATGGGCCTCGCGTTTCTCCTGAGCCTCTGTAGCACCTCAGACGCCTTCATCGCAGCCACGCTCGATGCTTTCAGCAACGGCCCCCGGCTCGCCTTCCTGGTCTTCGGCCCCATGATGGATGTGAAACTTATTTTCCTCTACGGAACCATCCTGTCCCGGAAATTCATCCTGATCCTCGCCGTAGGTCTTTTCATCGCAATCGGGGCTCTCAGTATTGCCCTCGAGCCTTTGTTTGAAAAAATGCAGAAAGAGAATGATTCTCCCTTCTCCCAGCGCATGACAGAATAACTGACCTCCCCCGTGAACAAGGGCACTTTCAACCAGATCATCTCCGGGCTCGCCACCGTCGCGTGGGGTATCGTTCCGGTCTATCTCTACGCCCGGGGCCTGATCGGGGAATACCTCAGTGAGTCTTTTCACCTGATCGCACTCAGCGGAGGCCTGGCCATGATCGTCCTCGGCGCCTTCAACCTTATCCATGCCCGGCGCAAAGTGGGTTGTGGACATGATCACAGCCATGAACACGGGCATGACCACCAGGGATCCGACCACGATCACCATGAACAGAACCCCATTGCGGCCATCTTCCTGATGATCCTTCCGGTGATTCTCTGTACTGGCTTCACCAAGCACGAATATTCCAAGGAGGCCCTGCGCTGGAAAGGGCTCTATAAGCAGCGCACCCTGCGCTCGCTCTACTCCACCTACAATACGGAGTTTACCCGCGAACTCCTCGAGAAACGCACCCCCAAGACAGAGGAGGGAAATTTCCTGCTTCAGCTCTCCGAGCTCTACTGGTCAGCAGGCGACGAAAAGATCATGAAGATCTACGATGGACTGCCTGCCCAGCTCGAGGGGCGCCTCATCGAGGAGGATCCCAAGCTCAACGCGGGAGGAAATCGCAAACGGCTCTATCGCGTGGTCATGACCTGCTGCGCCGCCGACGCTCAGGTCCTCGGGGTCCCCCTTCAATTCAGCGGCAGCCTGCCCGGCCTTGAGGACAAGACCTGGATCACCGCAAAGGGCAAGGTCGCCTTTGAGCTCATTGAGGGCCAGTATTTTGCCTACCTCACGGACTGTGATGTGAAAGCCACCAAGCCCCCGGACCCCCGGGACCAGAAACGCCGCTGACTCCTGTCCACACGAAAGCCTATCCGGGCCCGCCTAGGAAGCGGACTCTTCCTCAGCACCAGGTTCCACCTCGTCTTCGTCGGAACCCTCTTGAGAGGGTGGCGCAGCCTGCCCTTTCACCGCAGCTTGGAATTCCGCAATCCAAGTTGCAGCATCCCGATGCGAGGGGTAGGTTTCAAGATGCTTCAGCATGCGCAGGGAGGCTTTCTTCTGGTCTCCCACATTAAAGAGATCCATCTCCTTCTTCCACTCCAGCTGGGGCCGTCTCACCTCGAGGAACTTCTCCATGGGCGCAGAGTGCTCAGGTCGCCCCAGGCCCTTCTTCGGTTTGTCCCAGATCTCGATCAACGTCCCTTCATGCAGGATACGCTTATCCCAGGCCTGCTCAAGCTGGCCAAGGGTCTTCACCCTGCGCAGGGAGGGAAGGACCAACCCCTCGTAGACTGCTTCCAGCTGCAGGGGAGATCCCGGCCAGTCGGTAATATCAATATTATCAACCGAGTAGGCTTCGGCAAAAACCGTGCCGAGGACATTCTGTCGTAGCAGTTGCTGGGACCCTTCCAGGTCTTCCGCATCCTTGAAGATGGTGTCGATATGGTCGAGGGCCTTGACCCACATCTCATCGCGCTTCTCTGGTTCCGAGGCTGCCTGCAGGGTGAGAAGGAGCCAGTTCAATTGATGACGAAGGGCACGACGAAAGGCGGGGGTATCCGTCCGTTCCTTGTGACGCCGCTTCCAGTCCCTGAAATCACTCCCACTTTTCTGCTTATCCTCGAACTGGACCTTCTCGGTACAATCCAGGAAAAGCGCGTGAGCCGCGGAGTCATTCTGAATCGCCGCCCGAAACGCAGAATGAGCGGTGGAATAGCGGGCTCCGATCAACTTCTGTGAGCCCTCCCTCACCTCCTTGAGCTTTTCGAGAAGGAGTTGCACATCAAGAGCGCTCAACTTCTCAGGCTCTCCAGAGACGGGAACCGAGAGCAGTGCCAGAAGGAAAAGAACAGGAGGCTTCATGGTCTGTTACAGGGGGGAGTGGGGGGAACAGGATCTTTTGCCAATTCCTGCAACGGATCAAAAGGATTTTTCACTCCTTCACTCGCCATTCGAGGACCTCGAAGTCTGCTCCGGGGCATGGGAGGCCCATTTCAAACGGTGCCGGTGAAGAAGAAAATGAACCCCGCCGAGCAAAACCAGAGCCGGGCACCACCCCATGAAGAGAACGACAAACGGGCCCCCGGTATCTGAGTAGGCCTCCTGAGGTGGTTCCGGTATGCTCTGCCACGCGCTGTAGCCTGTTTCGACCCCGAGAATCAGGCCGATCCAAAGAATCAGTACGGATGTTCCCAGCAGAGCCATGCGGACTCCCCCTCGCTTCCTACCGGACCCCCACGCCACCAGCAGAAGAGCAATGAGAAGGGACGGGAGAGTGTAACCGGCACCATAACTGAAAAGTATCCAGACCGTTTCCAACAGAAAGTGGTCCTTCATACAGCCAGCTTCTTCCCTGAAAAGGCTCCCGCCGTGTCAGGCCGGGGCAATTCTTCCCTCCTACCGCCCAGGCTCTCAAGGTGTCCCACAACTTCCTCGACGCTCTCTTCAAGTGTCGACGTCCCTGCCGTGACCCCTACCACTCTGGCGTCGGAAAACCATTCTATGTCGATCTCTCCGGAACGCGTGACCCGCTCGGAACGACAACCACTGCGCCGTGCCTTTTCCACAAGCTGCCGGGAGTTGTTGGAGTTGTGCCCCCCGACTACCAAAACAAAGTCAACCTCCTTGCAGAGGGACTCGAGAGCTTTCTGCCGTGCCTTGGTCGGCTGGCACACAGTATCCTTGAAGACAACTTCGGAAGCAGGATGACGCCGACGGATCTTGTCAAGAAGGTCCTCAACCCGCTCGATCGGCTGGGTCGTCTGGGCCACTACCCCGAAACGTTCTGCGTAGGGCATGGACTCCACTTCACCCTCATCAAGAACCACGAAGGCTCCCGGAAAGTCTCCCGTTAATCCCCGGACTTCCACATGGCCTCGCTTTCCAATCACTACCGGGGTGTAGCCCTCCAGGACCAACCCAGCCAAGGCCGCATGCGCCTTTCGAACCAGGGGGCAGGTCGTGTCCGTCACCCGGTATCCGATACTCGCCCAGCGCTTGCGCTCCCGGTCTGAGGCGCCATGGGCCGTCACAATGACATCGGGAGTTGGAGCACCCTCCGCTTCCAGCTGCCCCTCCCGAACTCCTGCCTTATCCAGCCTCTCCCTGACGACCTCATTGTGCACGAGTTCCCCGAGAATCGTAGCTGGCCGCCGGGAAGCTACCGTCTCGGCCTCTGCCAGGGCATCCCGAACCCCAAAGCACATGCCATAATGCTTCGCCATAAGGATCCGGAAGCCGGTCCGAGGCCCGCGCAAGGTCGCTGACTTTTGCTTTGTCACGCAAAGTGAGACCACTGTTAAGGGAAAGTGTTCACCGAAAAGTCATGAAAAACACTCTCCGCACCGAAAACCCTATTTCCCAAGATCCACGATCTCTTCCAGAATCAAAAGGTAGCCCTCGAAGGCCTTCCGCCCCGCTGCAGTCAGATGATAATGGGTCTGAGGCCTGCCCTCTCCCTCCATCTTTTCGGAATTCACATACCCAGCCTTGCTGAGAGTCCGAAGGTGAGTGATGAGGTTTCCATCGCTCATCTGCAGTCCGGCCTTGAGATCCTGGAAGGCCCAGGCTTCTCCCCTGGAAGCCAGCAAGGTGACAATCCCAAGCCGACCTTTCTCGTGAATCACCCGGTCAAGCTTTGAGAAATCGATCATGCCTTTGGAGAATTACACCCGAGTAATGGGACTCAGTCTCCTTCGACCCATGTGCTCTCCTCTTCTCTCCTGCTATTCCTCATCACAATAACTCCATAAACGAGGTGAACGAGGCCAAAGCAGGTTCCCATGATCAGGTTCGCTTCCAGCATTGGGCTTTCCATATGCTGCGGAACCCCGAGAACAGGCAGGGGATGAGCCCCATCGCTCCAGGAATAAAGGAAGGCCACCAGCCCTGATACCAGCAACAGCCAGCCCAACCGCGGGATGGAAACCGGGGCCAACCCGCGTGTTGCCAGGAGGGCTAACCCATAAAAGATGACCCAGAGAGAAGCCCCGATCGCGGGCGTAACCGACAACGTCAGCGCAATACCTATGATTCCGCCGGCCAGCATGGGAGGGACAAAAGCACGCAGGGCCATCTTCAGACCAGGTGAGAAAAACGGGCGATTCTCCGCCCGGGATTTGCGGGAGATCAGGAAACCGTTGAAAACCGCTGTCAGGATCAGGGCCACGATCCAGCACATGATCCAAGCCCCGGGCGCAATCCCCTTTTCTTCAACCGTCCCATTGACGACGTCCGCCTGTTCCCGGAGAAAGAGGACCGCAGACAAAATGGTTGCCAGGGTGCCGCCCCCAAGAGCCGTGGGCCACGATATCGTCCGATACACCGTGGCCCGCTCCATCAACGACCGGATCACCTTGAGGTGGTCCGCAGCCTGCTCACGCTCCGTCATGGCGACAGTCTACAAGGCCCGGCACCCTGCAAACAAACCGGAATAAGCATCGCCGGGGGCATCCGATCCGGGATTTGAACCTCCAGAACTCCCTCAAGGACTGCTAAATACGGGAAAATCCTTGCCAATTTGAATCGAATTGCCTAATTCCCCCGCCCCTTCCTCACGCCGCCAAAAAACAACGGAGAGCCGAAGGAACCAAACAAGCGGCGGGCCCTCCAGACAACCGAGCCTCTGTGAATCAACAGAGGACACACACATGATCAACGAGCTCATTAAGGAAATGGTGGAAGCGGGCGTCCATTACGGACACCAGACCCGCAAGTGGAATCCCGGAATGCGCCCCTACCTCATGAAGGACAAGGGAGGCATCCATATCATTAATCTCGAGGAGACTGTGCGCTGTCTCGACAAGGCTTCCGACTTCATCTCGGAGCTGGCCGGGAAGAAACGTCGGATTCTTTTTGTTGGCTGCAAACAACAGGCCCAGCAGGCGGTGCGTGAGGCTGCTGACGCAGCGGGGCAGTTCTATGTAAACCATCGCTGGCTCGGTGGCACCCTCACCAACCTGACCACCATCCGGCAGTCCGTGGAACGCCTGAAGTATCTTGAGGGCATCGAGAAGGCCACGGAATACAAGGCCATGTCCAAGAAGGAGCTTGCGGCCCTGAACCGTGAAAAGAACAAGCTCCTGCGCAACCTGCAGGGAGTCCGCGACATGGACACCCCCCCCCACGCTCTCGTGATCGTGGATACAGCCAAGGAGTCGATCGCGGTCGCGGAAGCCCGCAGGCTCAAGATTCCCATCATCGGCATCATCGACACTAATGGGGACCCCAGCATAATTGACTACCCGATTCCTGCCAACGATGACTCCATCCGGTCAGTCCGGATCATCTTGCAGAATCTGGTCGATTCCATCGTGGTCGCCACCAAGGGCTAGAGGCCCCTGCCACTTGTCGACAGCCAGTAACCGGGCTCACCGCTATGAGCCGGCACCTGAAAATCAAATCCCAAGTTCATTTTTCCCATGTCTATTACCGCATCCCAAGTAAAGGAACTCCGCGACCGCACCAACGCGGGCATGATGGAGTGCAAGAAGGCACTTCAGGAAACCGATGGAGATATTGAAGCCGCCATCAAGAGACTCCGTGAGGCGGGAGCAATCAAGGCTGCCAAGAAAGCTGACCGATCCGCCAAGGAAGGAATAGTCGCGGCTCAGATTGATCCCGATGGCAAGCACGGGATTCTTGCCGAAGTGAACTGCGAGACCGACTTCGTGGCAAAAAACGAAAACTTCCAGGGCTTCGTCAAGGAACTGGTCGGCACCGTGGCAGATTCCGGGGCCACGGATCTCGAATCCGCCAACGCCCTCTCTCACGGCGACGGCAGCATTGAGGACTTCGTCAAAGCCAAGGTTATTGAACTGGGTGAAAATCTCCAGTTCCGCCGCCTGACCCGCTATGACATGGAAGGTTCCGGAGTGGTAGCCTCCTACATTCACCTTGGAGGAAAAGTGGGAGTCCTCATGGAAGTGGGGTGCGAAAATGAAGGCACCACCGCCAACGACGACTTCCGCGCTCTGGTTAAGGACCTCACCCTGCACATCGCAGCCCTTTCCCCGGCCGGGATCACCCGCGAGGACATCCCTGCTGATCTGATCGAGAGCGAGAAGGAAATCGCCCGCAAGGAACTTGAAGCCCGTGGGGTTCCAGCCGAACGGATAGACGGGGCTGCCCAGGGCAAACTCGGTAAATTTTACGCAGAACGTTGTCTGCTGGAGCAGGCCTTCGTGAAAGACCCGGACGTTTCCATCGGAAGCCTTCTTGAGACTAAGGGCAAGGAGCTTGGCGATTCTCTCTCGATCCGCCGCTTCGTCCGCTACGCTCTCGGTGAATAACCCGGGAACTCCACTCAACTCCTGCAAGCCCTGCTTCCCGGCGGGGCTTTTTTATTACCCGCATACCCTGCGACATCCCCTCCTCTGATTATGCTGGCCTTCCTATCCCTGCACCCGTAGAGGCTTGGCAATGAATCTTCCCGTCCTGTGCAAACTGGCTCTGACACTTCTGGTGCTCTCCCCGGGCACGACAGCCCATGCCGACAAGGTCACCTTTGCCAACAACCGATTCTCCGTCGAGATCCCCGCTACCTGGGAGGAAAGCCGGGGACCAGGTGACAACTCCATTCTACACCATGATGCCCCGGGCAAGGATGGCTCCTTTTCGGTCTACCAGCTTCCGGTAGCCAAGGGCCACCGCGCCAATCTGGAAGGAACCCTCGCATCGAGGATCAAGGCCATCGAGAAGGCCGGACTGAAGGTTTCTGCAGACGTGAAGTCCCAGAAGCAGGATAACTTCGACGGTAAGCCCGCGCTCTTCGGAGTCGTTCCGGTTGATGCCCGCTATCAGGACCAGGTCGTCAAGTTCACCTATTACCTCGTCCTCGTCGATGCGAAGGATACCGTAATCGTCATGCAGGCAGCCCTTCCCCGGCCCCTCACCCCCGATCTACAGCAGGGAGCCCTCGGCATCATCCAGTCCTTCCGCGAGAAAACGAAAAAGCCGTGAGGTTACCCCGGAGCCTCCCCACCCTTCGCGCGCACCCAGCCCTCCTCCATTTCATCCAAGCTGGCTCCTTCCAGCGAGGAGCCTCGCTCCCGCAAGTCCTGCTCCATGGCCGCAAAACGCTTCTCGAATTTGACATTGGTTCCCTCCAGAGCCACCTCAGGGTCCATCCCAAGCTTTCTCGCCAGGTTCACTACCGCGAAGAGCAGATCCCCCACCTCTGATTCCAAGGCAGGGGCCGCATCTTCTCCGGCCGACGGAAGCTCCGCCTTCACCTCTGCCAGTTCCTCCTCGATCTTCGCAAGCACCCCGGCAACCTCCGGCCAGTCAAACCCCACCTTACCGGCTTTTTTCTGGAGCTTGGCTGCCCTCAGGAGCGCTGGCAGCCCTTTCCCCACCCCATGTAGATAGGGCTCGGATCCTGCTCCCTTCTCCTCGCGCTTGATCTCCTCCCAGCGGTTCAGCACCTCACTCGTGCCCCGAGCCTCCCCAGACCCATAGACATGGGGGTGACGGCGTACCAGCTTGTCGCAGATCCCCTTCGCAATATCGTCAAGGTTGTAGCGCTCCTCTTCCTCGGCAAGTTCGGCATGAAACACCACCTGCAACAGAAGGTCTCCCAGTTCTTCCTCCAGATGGACCCAGTCCTCCCTGCGGATCGCATCAACCGTCTCATATGCCTCCTCGATCAGGTTGGAGACCAGGCTGGCGTGGGACTGCTCTGCATCCCAAGGGCACCCTCCCGGCGCTCGCAGGCGATGCATGATGGCCCTCAACCTCTCCAGCTGACGCCCGGGCTCAGCGCAGTTGATCATCTCCTCATCCGTCACGGAAGGAAGTGAAGGCGAAAGCGGCGGGGAAGGGGAGCCTTAATTGAAGGGAGCGGCGCGCTCACTTCCTTCCGGCTCGTGCCAGAAGCTCCCGCTCCTCCGCGGTCAGCGACTGAAGCCCATGCTCGTTGATCTTGTCCAGAATCCGGTCAACCTCTCCGGCCTCTGCCCCGCTCACGCTGCTCTTCGGACGCAGCTTCTTCTCATAACGCTTTTCGCTTTTGGTTATCCGGATCGGGAATGCCAGTCGTTTTCCCAGACCTCTTCCCCCGGGACGGCTGAGATTCGCGAGCAGACCCCGTAACACAGGAACCTTCCAGAGGAGAAACCCGGCAAGCGCACCCCCAAGATGTCCTGCCTCTCCTCCCGCATTCCGCCCCCCGGTGACTACCACCAGTAAGCCCCATCCCAGCATCAGGATTGCCATGAGCCGCATCGTCAGAGTGACGGGGGGAAAGAGGAGTTGGACCCGCATGTCCGGAGCGATCATCGCGGCAACAACCAGAATCCCGAAGATCCCACCCGAGGCACCCACGACCCCCACATCCCGGTAAGCATCGGAGATGGACACCAAGGCGGCGTAGCCCAAGGCCCCCGCTACTCCGCACAGAAGATAAAAGACAAGAAAGGCCCGGCTCCGTAGCTGCTGCTCGACAAAGGCCCCGAAGAAATAAATTGCAATCGAATTGAACAGGAGATGGCCACCGCCCCCGTGGAGGAACTGAAAGGTGATCAGCCTCCAAACCTGGCCCCCGGCTATCCCCTCCCTGATAGTAAACTTCCCGAATTCCTCAGAGGCCTCCCTGAAATCCAATAGCAGAGCCACCAAGAAAACTCCCAGGTTGACGATCAGAAGCCACTTCACAACCGGAGCACCCCCCAGCCGGCCTGGTGGCCGCCCGGATGTTTCCCTGAAATAATCGCGATCGGCGTATCCCATCTGCGTCCAGCACCCCTACCACTCTCCCGCCTCCTCCTCAAGCCAAGCAACGCGCCCACTACCCCGGCCAATTCACTGGACGGCCCCATAAAATTGACCCGCGCTGCAGGTTACTGGCACAAACCAGTTACGGGAAGATCCCACGGGGAATTGCTAAAATGGAGGTTTCCCGTCAACCGCGCTCCTCCATGTCTGGGCAAGGAGAGCGCCTGACTCCTGAAGCGCGAGAAGGATCCCTCCCGTATTGGCAATATCTTCCCGCACGACTTCAAAAAGCGCTGCCTTCGTTCCGCGCTTTTTGGTCGCCAGTCCCCACCGAGACGACAAACTTGAAACCTGATGATGAGAGTCCCTGGCATCTTTTTCATTGCGACCCTCCTGGCCGCCTCGCCTGCCCGGGCAGCCGGATTGAGCGAAATAGAAAAACAGCTGGCGTCTGGTCACCCCCGGGCCAGCTATACGGACGTCCCGGATATTCAGGCAATGGCGAACGCCCTGCGCAAGGAGCTCTCCCAGCGGGAACGCTACTCCTTTTCCCGCGGTTGGTGGATCTGGGACCGCCTGCGCGCCCGCTACGTCGACAACGGCCGCCGGAACAGGAAGGAGCTCCTCATTCTCCAGGCCGTCTTCCGGGCCCTGATATTGGACTGGCATGCCCGCTTGGAATCAATCGGGGAAGAGGATCTCATGTTCATCTATTTCGTCACCACGGCCCCGGGCAGTAAGACGGAACGCAAGCTCCCTGACGGGGCAATCCTGAAACGTGATTATCACGGCGGCGGGTATCACGGCGGCTGGGGCGGAGCAGCCCGCATGCGCATCTACGAGGAACTCGTCAGAGAGAAGATGCTGACCGCTGACGAGCAGGAACGCTTCCGTAGAATCGTTCACCAGAGCATGAGCAGACGCTTTCTCGATTTCAAAAAGGGAGCACAAACCGCAAACAACCACTCCTTCGGAAATGCAGGAGGAATCGCCATGGCCCTGAAGCTCTTCCCGGAGGTGCCTCAGGCGAAGGAGGCCAGGGACTGGATCGGCCGGATCTGGCGTCATCTCGCCGATTACGGGGACTGGACGGAATGGAACTATTTCCCCTACGGCCCGATTTTCCTGCACGGGATGATCGACATTGCGGAAGCAATGGGCTGGATCGACAAGGAGGCGGAACTCCTCCACGCAGTGGGTAAACGGGTCCTCGGCTTCGTCCATGGAGGGGGTCTGCGGGGTGGCCCCAACTGCGGCAGTCCCGTCTTCAAGGACAGGGAGGCCCTCTACCGGGACCCATGGAATCTCGGAAACTACCGGGTGGAGACACCGGGAAGAGATGGTCATTTCTGGTATCGGCTCGCCCAGCACTACCGCCACAGCCACTACCTCTGGGCCGCGGAACAAAGCGTCTTCGGGGGAAAGCCACCGGGGGACATTTTTCCCAAGACACTGGAAGCCGCCCGCCACAAACGCTTTGCTTGGTTTGAAAGCCGGGGCATCCGGTCCAAGGCCCCTGAAGGAGGCGCACGCATCGGGCTGCTCAGTTCTCTCAAGCACAAGATTCCCGAACGCCTCTATCTCGAAGCGGACCGCAGAGCAGGCACTCCGTTTGCCTCCTATTTCCTCTATCCTGACAAGGATCAGCATCTCGACAGCCTGTCGGGGCAGCTCTACGAGTATGTGGCCCATGGTGCAAAGTTCCTCCACAGCTCGGGAAAATACAGCATGCTGGGAAAGGGCGGGGGCACCGGGGAAGAGAGCCTTGATGTCCTCCTCCTGATGCATGGCCGGAACCCTTTCCCCCTGCATCCCGACCGACCAGAAAACGGGGACTTCCTCCGAAAGGGAAGTATCAAGCTCATCCCCGGAAGCCTCAGGGCGGAAAACAACAAGCAAGGGGATTCCTTCGGCAGCTTTACATGGAGCAACTATTACGGTGACGGCAGCAGATGGAATCGCCGCACAGTCCTGACCCGCGAAGGAGCTCTCGTGGTTTTGGACAAATATACTCCCACCAAGAATCTCGGGGAAGGCTACCATGCAGGCCCGGTCTGGCATCTTGCTCTCGAGGATGGCCAGCCCACCGGGACCAAGAAGCACCCCTGGTTTGATGCCCCGGCCTTCGAGCATGCATGGTGGCAATCGGCGCAATACCGGGTGCGACTGACCATGCATGACGACAAAACCCTCCGGTTCGGCTCCATCGCGCAGACCGTATCACAGGATCTTGAGCCCAATGTCACCACCTACGCTTACAGGCCTGTCGTAGCCGGCCAGACTACACACTTCCTGAGCATCTTCGTTCCCTACCTCTTGGGTCAGTCCCCACCCGGGCCCGTAACTTCTGTCTCTGAAGAAGGAAACGGATCGGCAACAGTCGGGCACACCACGGTGCGGATCAATGAGGAGGGCACCTGGAGCGTTACTCGGAAGGAACCTTGAGGTGTCCGCCGATAACGCGATGGCTCACTTCACACCACCAGACCTGAACAGCTCAAGGAGTTCCTGGTCCGGCAACTTGCCGACAAGAAGTAAGATCCTATCCGGCCCGGGCCACAAGGCTACCGACATCCCTGTATCCAGACACTGGCGTGATCGAGGCTCTTCCTTCCCCGAGAACACTCCGGTGAAGTCCTCCACGGGAAGGGCGACGAGATGAATGGGCTTCCCGTTGATGTCGAAGCAGAAATGCGAGGCTCTGCTTCCCTGGATCTCAAAAAACCGGCTTCCCACAAGCCTGCCCCCAAGAATTCGAGGAGAGGACGCTGCATGAACGGATCCCGACGCCAAGTTCTTCCGCAACCAGCCCTCATGCTCCCGGAGATCCCCGATCTCAAGGGAAAAGAACCCCGTTCGAGTCACTTCCGCGATTACCCCGCCTTCCAGATCCTTGAGAGCAGAGTCTTGAACTTTTTCTCCCCCGGGGCGGGCACCGCTACCTGTCAGCTCAAAGGCCACAAAAGCACCTAATACCAGGAAGATCGCTGCGAGAGCCGTCCGCACCCAACGTTCCCCCTCCCGCGCAAGTTTTCCGTCCGCTCCCTGACCGGCGGCAAACGGCATCCCAATCTGGCCCGCAATCTCAACTTTCAGAACCGTCATTTCTGATTTCTCCATTGTGGGTTCCACCGGCTGAGCCCCGGAAGAGGCTCGCTCCTCTTTCGCAAGATCTTCCCCGGAATCTCCAGCACCTTCATCCGCCTGAAGCGCAGCCAGAATCCGGTTCCGCAGGGTCCCGGGAACGGGAACACTTTCCAGAGCCATGGATATCGAGGCATCCTGCGTCTGTTCTGCCTCCAGCCAGGCCCCCAGCTCCCCGTCCACCGAGGCCACCGAAAGAGCTTCCTCGAAATCAGGATTTCCGGAATCCGCTCCATCAGGGCGAAAGCTCCGGAGAATAAAACGTGCCTGCTCTCTATCCATCGGTTTCTTTATCAACCCTCTCCCGTAGCTGCGCCTTCCCACGCGAAATCCGGGACATGACGGTTCCAATCGGAATATCCAGGATCGCGGCAATATCCCTGTAACTATGGCGCTGCAGATAGAACAGCGCAAGAGAAGGCCGATAGGTCTGATCGAGTCTCCCGAGCAACTCGACCAATTGGATGCCACCACTCTCCGGCCCGGCAGCAGTGACAAGGTCGTCCCCCTCGCCGCTCCTGCTTCCGACGCCTCCCGGTCCCCGATCGAACTGACCAAGGTATTCCCGGTAGAGGGTGGAGAAAAGCCCGGTTCCAACACTTGCCCCCTGCCCTTCCCCTCGCTCCTGACGCCTCCAGATCACATAAGCCCGCTCTACGAGATCCGCCGCCTGATCCGTGCTCCCGGACAGCGAGAAGGCGAACTGGTAGAGAGGCTGATGGTAGTCGTCGACGAGTTCCTCGAATTCCGTCATGGGCGAAGGGACCTTTCTCCCCGGTTGGTGGAAGGGCCACGGTGCTCCCTTTGTTGCCCGTCATCATGCGGCTCCACCACAGTCCCGGGAATTCAAGGGCCTGGAGGCACCTTTCCAAGGAGGAATCTGACCCGGATCGGATCAGGAAGCAATCTGCATTCCTCCTTCCCCCCGGGATTCCTCCCTGCTTGACTGTCTCTCCAACGCCATGCGCACTCTCAACCTTACTCTCGCTCTTTCGCTCCTCTCTGCGGTATCGCTTTCCGCCGAAATCAAGATCAACTTGAAACAGGAGAACAAGAACCTTCAGGTCCTCATCGATGGAAACCTCTTCACCGAATACCATGGAGACACCAGAGTCCCCTGCCTTTATCCCCTGATGAGCCCCTCCGGCACTCACCTCACAAGGCAATACCCATTCGCCAAGGAGGTGGCCGGAGAAAAATCGGACCACCCCCACCACACCGGATTCTGGTTCACCCACGGGAACGTCAACGGACATGACTTCTGGCACAAGGACGACTGTAAAATCGTGACGCGCAGGATTACCGAAACAAAAGTCCGTCAGCAGAACGGTGAAGCGACTGTGACATTCACCGTGGAGCTCGCCTGGGAGGCAAAAGGCAAGGCAGTCGTCCTCGAGCAACGCCAGTATGACATCACCATTACCGGGACAACCAGGTTAGTTGATGTGACTTCTGTCATGAAGCCCGCCGGGGACAACGTTACCTTCGGGGATACCAAGGAAGGAAGCTTTGCCATTCGTACCGCTCCGTCCCTGCGTCTTGTTGGCGAAGTTGCCAAGGGTAAGATCACCAACAGCGAAGGGGTAAAGGACAACGACGCATGGGGTAAAAGAGCCCGGTGGGTTGCCTATCATGGGCCGGACTCCGCAGGAACCCCCCAGGTTATCGCGATCCTCGATCACAAGAGCAATCTCCGCCATCCGACCTGGTGGCACGCCCGCAACTACGGACTGCTCACCGCAAACCCTTTCGGGATCCGGGCCTTCAGAGACAAGTCCGTGAAGGGAAGCGGGGACTTTGAACTGAAGAAGGGTGAGACCATGAAACAGCGTTATCGGCTCGTCCTGCATGAGGGGGACCTCGGCAGCGCAAAAGTGGAGGAGTCCTGGAAGGACTTCACCGCCGACAAATAAGTCGCCCCCGGGCCTAGAGCCTGCGCCACCTTGTCAGCAGCGCCACCGTCCACTGGAACTTTCGTGCCGTTTCGCGGATCAGGAATGGCTCATCATGCTGTTCCAGGAGATCAAAGGAGTCCTCCAGCTCATTCCGCAACCAGCCAAAGGTCGACCCGGGCGGCCAGCAGGATTCGGGAGTGAATTCCTCCAGCCAGGTACACGGGGTGGTCAGGATCAGTTCTCCCCCCGGACGAACCACCTCCGGCAAGCGGCGCAGAAGAAGGGACGGGGACGTCAACCGGCAAAGGAGGTTCGCCGCCAGCACCCTGTCGAAAGAGCCTAGATCCTCCCTGAGGTCCAAGGCATCGCCCTGCTCAAAGGTAATGCGCCCGGCCTGCACCCCGGAGGGAAGTTCAACGACGACAGCCTCCCGGCAATGACCCTCCTCGAGACGGCCAATTTCACATCGTCCTTCCGCCTGCATGACCTTAGCCGCCTCCACAAAGGCATGGGAATAGTCGATCGCAACAACTTCCTCAGCACTCCGCGACATCTCAAAGGCAGAACGGCCCACCGCGCATCCGAGGTCGAGGGCGCGCTCGACTCTGCCCGGCGAAAACCTCTCTACGATCCGGCTGGGAAATCCAAGCGCCTCCCGGGGCCCTCCCGTCCACGGGCAGATCTGTTCCGCGCTTCCGTAGTGAAACAGAAGATACTCATCCCGTAACTGGTCTGTCTCATAAACACTCATCACCCATTGTCTACAGACCCGCGGCAATCATCCGCATTCAATGCACTGGCGCTTCCCCGCCCTCCGCAACCACTCCCTCATCGTGGAAGAAGTCCTCCGCGTCGTATCCCGGAACCGATATGTTCAGAAGCTTCATCCTTCCCACACCCCTGTGACGGCATCCCGGCTTGATCATGACTGCAGATAAAGGGCTGACCGGGACCATTTCTCCATCGAGTTCAAGGTGGCCCTCACCTTCGAGGATGACATAAATCTCCGTCGTTTTCCGGTGGTAGTGACAGGTTGGTTCATCGGCAAGTTCCAGCAAGTGAACTGAGGCCGGGCTCCCTTCATCCCCTGTAAAGGCCCGCCTCACGGTCCCGCAGCAGCACTCCAGGTCCGGGAGACTCGTAAACTCAATCGCCTCGTAGCGCTTCATTGTTCCAGTCTTCCTGCCAGCGCATCCATGATGTACCGACTCGGCCTAAAATCCTCAATAATGACCTCCCAGCGGCCGGCCCGCTGCATACGCACCTTGCTTAAATTGAAGTTCGGCGTCTTGTGAGGAGCAAAGAGTATGTCGTCATGGGTGCTGTTCTCGTGTTTCTTGAACATATCGGGCACGATATCTCCTCCCAGATGATCATCCCTTCCTGTGGCAAGGTGACATGTGCCCAGGACTTTCTCATCCTGGATATCCTGATAGGAAACCGGTAGAACCTGCGTTCCAAACCCAAGTTCACCCAGCGTCCCCGTCATCGGGTCATCCGCCAGCCGTGTGTTGTGCTCCGAAATCGTCTCCTCGCTCCCCTCAATCAGGGTGGCCTTCACCACATCGCGATCAACCACATCGAGAATCCCGAGGGTTCCATCCTCATACTTCATCGGGAACTGGCCGTGGGCATTCCTGGGGACGAAATACACTTCGCCTGCAGGCAGATTTGCCACGTCCGGCATCCTGCCCTTGCATAATCCATGCGACTTCTGTGCTTCCTGGCCTCCGAGCTCCAGGGTCGCCTCAAGGAGTCGCCCGTCTTCAAGCCCAAATTCAATTTCCACTCTCTCGGCACCAGTCATCGCAAGCCGCATTCGCTCCGCATCCGCTGACACCTGGTCGTAGTCAACGGCAAGACCGGACTTCAGGATAATCTCGTTCATTCCGTGCATGGTCGCACCCCTGAATCCAAACTCCCTGCACTTTGCCGTCAGTGGCGCAGTTGCCGAGAACGTCGAGATGCAGAGAATAATATCATATCCGGGGTAGATATCCCCATCGAGGGAAAGTTGCTCTCCTGCCGTATTCCAGACCTCATCCTCAAGATCGAGATTTGAGCCGCGGGTGCAGCGATAAGCGAACATCTCACCTCCGCTCATACCGAGATCCTTCATCACCCCGGCCTGGAGCTCCTGATAGAAATGCCGATGAGCATTCTTCTGAACCTCAAACCCCTCCTTCCCCAGGAAAGCGAAGTCCCGAATGAGTGCCGCAGGCTCCTCAAAATCAATCAGGATACAGACGCGACAGCCTTCCGTCGGATCAAAAACCGTGGATAGCAGGCGTGCTACGTCAAACGGAGGAAACTCACGCAGGGAGGGATCCCTCAGGACTCTCTCCTCAAGATAAGATGGCAATGATGTCGTTGTGGCCTGCATCAGGAAAGGACCGTAAGGCCATTCTCCAAGCTGGCAAGGGGAAGATCAGAGACAAAATTGCTTCCGGCTTATTCTCCTCCCTCCATCTCCATGCCCTTGTCACGTAGCTCCTCAAGCACACTGGTCATGTCCTTCAGGCCTTCCCATACTTCGCGAACGACATAAAGGGGCGCTTGTTGTCGAACGGCGAGGGCAATGGAGTCACTCGGTCGGGCATCCAGTTCCACGATGAGCTTCTCGCTGATTTCGTTTTCCGCCTCAAGGAAAAGGCGGGCATAAAAGACGTCATTCTCAACCCTCACAATCACGACCCGCTGCACAACGGCCCCAAAAGCCTTGAGCGCATCATTGAAAAGGTCGTGGGTGAGCGGGCGCGGTGGTTGCCGGTCGGAAAGCGCATCATTAATCGAGGCCCCGATCGCGGGCTCGATGTAGAACACGATTGATTTTTCCCCATTGCCAAGGAACACCGCGCAGCCAGCCTGGGTAGGCAGAAGAGCGACAGGGTCCACTTGAACGAGATCCGGCATCGCCCGAACTTAATCGCGATCCAGGTCCCGAGCGAGGAACTTCCTCCTGTTTTCCACATATTTCTGAGCCCAGACCTTGACCTCCTTCTGCTCCTCCCTGCTGAGCTGGCGCACCACCTTGCCAGGGGACCCAAGGACAAGGGAGCCTGGTGGAATGTCCATGTTCATGGTCACCAGGGCGTTGGCTCCGATAATACTCCGCTCCCCGATTACCGCTCCATCAAGTACAGTCGCTCCCATTCCGACCAGAACCTCATCGCTAACCGTGCATGCATGCACAATAGCCCCATGACCTATGGTAACCAGCTCGCCAAGATAGCACCCGCGGTTGCTCTCGACATGCAGCACCGCATTGTCCTGGACGTTAGACCGGGGCCCAACCTCGATCTCATGAATATCACCACGCAGCGTCGTATTATACCAGACGCTGGCCTCCGGACCAATACGGACCCTTCCAATGAGGTCCGCACTGGCCGCCACAAAAGCAGTCTCATCAATTTCCGGCCAGTGGTCCTCAAAGGGCTCGATCATGAACAAAGCTTAAAAGAACGCCCTTAAAACCCAAGAAACGAAACAACGAGACCATCCAGATACTGTTTTTACGGCAACTCGACCCCGGGCCTGACCTCCGGTATTGGTCAAAAAGCCGAAACATCACTGGAAAACCCAACAGGACTGGGCAACATTCACGTCAGACCCAGCACTCCTCCTCTAGTCGCCCGGCCTTCCGGCTAACACTCAACCCTCCCCTTATGGATAAGCTAGCCCTCGTCGCCGGATTGGCTGTCCTCGCCCTCGCTCTCCGGGGTTGTCGCCATGTCGCCGCTCGGAAGCTCGGCGCCCTCAGCTTCCTCGTAGCCAGCTTCTTCGCCCTCTACTTCATTTTCAACCGATCGGTAACAGCAGGACTCTGCGGGGTGTCCCTCTGGTTTTTTCTGCCCTGGATCGAGCTTCTTACCCGGATCCGTCGTCTCCGCCTGCCGATTGAGAACCGCCTTCGCTTCCGCGTTCCTCCGGCTGACTCCTTCTTCCCTCATGCCCCCGAGGCGGTAGAGGCCATGGACAGGGAGGGATTCGAGCACGCCACCGACAGTGGCTGGGAGTGGGCTGGCATGACTCAATTCTTCCGCATCTTCTGGAATCCCGAAAAGCGGGCCATCGCCACGGTCTGCCTTTGCGAGCAAAACGAAGCTGCTTTCGCGTTTATCAGTATTACCTCGAGGAACGACGACGGGCACATCTTCCGAACCACCAACTTCCCTTTCTCTCCAACTCTTAAGTATGGCTCCGAGATCACGTGGAACCAGATCCCCTGCGAATGCAGCTGCTTCCACGAGATCCTCCGCAGCCACCGGCAATTCCTCAAGGCGTCTCAAGTCCCCGAGGAAAACCTACGAGTGCCCGACCCCGATGATGTCGTTAATGAGATCGAGGGAGAGATGCGCAGCCAGATTGATCATAATCTCGCCAAGGGAATCATCCAGCTCACCGGGGACGGACATTTCCGCTACTCGTTCCGGGGCCTCTTCTTTCTCTGGCGCCAGATCATCAAGGACCTGGTGCGACTGTGCTAAGGAGAAAGGCAAAGGTCGTGCTGGCCAGCCGGGACCGGGCCCTGCTAACTAAACCCCGTGGACCCTTCGACCATCGCCCAGCTCAAGCAGAATGCCTGTGAAACCCCGCAAGAGGCCTTCTTCCTCGCCCAGATCCAGGATCGTTGCGAAAGGACGACCAAAACCGGCTCCCCCTATCTTGAACTCACCCTCACCGACGCGACCAGCCGACTTACCCTAAAGGTCTGGAGCAATCATCCACAATTCGCGGAGATCAACGACCTCGCCCCTGCTTCCTTCATCCGGGTGGAAGGGGCCTGGACCCAAAACCAGTATGGGCTCGACGGGAAAGGCTGGCAGCTACGGCCTCTTGAAGAGAGCGAAATCGAGGAGTTTCTCCGGGGCGACCCCGAGACCGCCCGCAAGCAGGAAGCCGACTGGAATCATATCGTCACCACCTGTACTGCCATTGCAGACCCCCGCCTGCAGGCCCTCACCAGCAAATTCCTTTCGGAGAAAGGCGATCTCTTCCGCCGAGCCGCAGCAGCCCGGCGCAACCACCATGCCCGGCGCGGAGGACTGGTAGAGCACGTGGCCCAGATGATGCGAACTGCCTCCGCAATCTGCACCGCCTACCCCGACCTCAACAAAGATCTCCTCATTGCAGGCGTTCTCTTCCATGACTGCGGAAAACTCTGGGAAAATAACTACCCGGAAGCAGGCTTCGCCCAGGCCTTCAACCTCCATGGAGAAATGATGGGGCATATCCCCCTCGGGATCGAACTGGTCAACAAACTCTGGCGGGAAGCTCAGGACTCCAGCGAGGCCGGGACATGGGCGGCCCTGGAGCCTCCCAGCGAAGTGGTCCGCCTGCACCTTCTCCACCTCATCGCCAGCCACCACGGAACCAGGGAGTTCGGATCCCCCACTCTGCCTGCCACTCCGGAGGCCTTTGCCCTGCATCACATCGACAATTTCGATGCGAAATATGAAATGCTCTCGATGGCCTACGAGGACGCCAACGAACTGGCCCCTGGGATTCTAAGCAAGCAATTCCCCCTGCCAGCCAATCCAGTCACTCCGCTCCCCTCATTTGAGCCCCCCCTTGCGTGAGAATCTGATAGCGGGCAATCCGCCCACTCGGCTGGACTCCCTGCGCTGCTGCACACGCTAGTGGTATCAAAACGGTCTCGAGGTCACACCCATGTGGAGACCTGTTCTCCCCCTCCCGGTTATCATCCCATTTGCTCCTGACACACCTGACCGGAGGATCTCTGCTGATGATCATGTCGTGGCGATGTTCTCCGCGAAAACAAGAAGGTTTCAAGGTTCTCGCGCCAGCCCGGGATACGATTCAGTCTGCCGAGTCTACTGCTGCAAGCACCTTCACCGCCTGCCACGCGGCATCCACATTATGGATCCGGAAGATCTGCACCCCACTTCTCATCCCTGCTGCGAGGAGGCCAATTGTTCCCGCATCCAGAGCTAACGGATCCTCAACCCCCAGCACCTCCCCAATCACGGTCTTCCTTGAAACCGGAAGAAGCACCGGGCGGTCAAACCGCTGTAATCCATCCAGCTCCTTCAGAAGTTGGAGGTTGTCTGCCCGCTGCTTGGCAAAATCGATACCGGGATCCAATACGACATGGTCCGCTGGCAGGCCCTCGAACTGCGCGAGAGCAAGCTTGTCCTCAAAAAAACGCCCGATTTCTACCATGACATCACCCCATCGCTGATCGGTTCGCTCAACCTTTGGAGGCCCGGCGGTATGCATTACCAGCAGGGCGGCACCATGTTTCGAAACCAGTTGAGCATTGCTACCATCGGGCAATCCGCCCATGTCATTGACCAATTCCGCTCCCAGCTCCAAGGCAAATGCCACCGCCTCATTACGCCAGGTATTGACCGAGAGCACCGGAGGCCACACCTGCTCGTCATCACGTGGCTCAGCCTGAGAAACTACTTCCTCCCACCTTTCAAGAACCCCACGAAGACGGGCACACTCTTCCTCCACTGGAATCGCCTCCCGGTTGGTCCGGGCGCTCTCCGCCCCGAAATCCACAATGTCGGCCCCAGCTACCACCTGCGCGCGGGCCTGCCCGAGGGCCTCCCCCACATCAAGCGAACCATCTCCCGAAAAGGAATCGTCATTGACGTTGACGATTCCCATCAGCAACGGACGCCGCGGGAAACGTATTTCACGATGGGGCAAGCGCAACAGCATCCTGGTATCGACTCCTCCCTTCAGACAGACAACGAGCCTCCGTTATTGCTGCTGGTAAGTCCCTCCAGAAAAGGAACAGCCTGATTCGCCCACTCCTCGGGATTAGCACAGGCCGCCGCCCCTTCACCCCAGACCGAACGCAGCATATCAGTATCGATCACCCCGGGGTTCAGTGCAACCGCGGCCAGCCCGCCGGGCAACTCACTGGAGAGAGCCTCGGTCAAACCCTCGATCGCCCACTTGGTGGCACAATATGGAGCAACCTCGGGGGAGGTAGACCGGCCCCATCCTGAACTGAAATTCACCACCACCCCCTCTCCCCGCTCTATCATGATTGGGACCGCATGACGCAATACGTTGGCAACCCCCTTGATATTCACATCCACCACCTGATCAAACTCCTCGGCACTCACTTCCCAGAGCGGAGCCGGCTCATTAATCACAGCAGCATTGTTCAGAAGAAGATCCGGTGCTCCAACCTCGCGCAGGGCAGCCGAGCAGAATGCCTCCACCTCGTCTTCTTCCACCACGTCCACAGAGGCAAAGAAGTGCTCCTCTCCCAGCTCCCCCGCAACCGCCTTAACTGCACCCGGGTTGCGTGCCAGACCTGCCACGGACCAGCCCCGAGCGGCAAAACCCCGGACCATGGCACTCCCCAATCCACGGGAACATCCCGTAACCCATGCCACTTTCCTGTTGGCCATGGCGTACGCTTAGAGCCTGCTTCCGCGCAGGTCACGAGAAAAGTCCGGCCCCGTTCCCTCCGCGGCAAGGAGAGAATCATACTGAGCGAAGTTGCCTGTGAGCAGGACTTCCCCGGCAATCTCAATCCCCCGGGAACTCTCCTGATCCATTCCTACTTGCGATGGATATGAGCTCCTTGGACCGGAAACCACTGGTTTCTCGGCACCTTCCGCTCCCTGACCCTCGAAATTCCTTGACCGGATGCTGGATCACCGCTTTCCTCCCCGCCCCGCAACCCAACCCCTTCCCACAATGTCACGAGTCTGCAGCATCAGAGGTTCCCGCCCCCGCATGGGCCGTCGGATCCACCGTTCCGGATTGGCCAAGAAGAAGGGCGGGATCGGCCGACACGTGACCAAGACCGTAAAGCGCTCGGTCTCTCCCAACCTCAAGACCAAGAGAATCTGGGTTCCTGAGCTGGGCCGCTATGTCAAGGTCAAGGCCAGTTGCAAGGCCTTCAAGACAATCAACAAGAACGGCGCCTACTCCACCCTCAGGAAGGCAGGGTTGGTTAAGTAAGGGCCGATAACGAGGCCCCTTGTCCCCCCAGCTCGGGACAACTACGCCCAAGCCTCCCTGGGAGCGCCCTCAGGTCTCCGTCACACAGGCCGTGAGAATTGCGTCGCTCATCCCGTGGATCTTCTTCTTGTCCGCGGGCACAATGGTGGCCAGACAGCCTCCAAGGCGGGACTTACCTTCCTCGCTCACGAAGTAATACGGACAAAGCCGCACCCGGCCCCGCATCATTTCAACCGCACCCGTCCGGGGATCATAGTAGGGATGTTCCACCAGACTCGCTTCCCTGAACTCCTGCATGATCCAAGGCTGCAGATCAAACTCCCGACATGCCCGTTCCAGAGCTGCAGCCCACTCTTCCTGGGAAACGTCATGCCCGATCACAACCCCTCGACTACCCCAGGCAAGCTCACTGAAGCCGCTGACCTTGAGAACCAGACGCCGCTGCTTCTGGCTGAAGTCCGCCAACTGACTCCAGGAGTTTACTTCCAACCGGGGCAGGGCCGCATGAGGCGGTAGCGGAGCAGGATCCACGACCCAGCCGTAGGGAAGCAGCTCTCGCATCCGCCGGAGATGATTCCCCCTCACCTCGCTCTCCCACACCTCCCGGAGAGTCGGAGACCAGAGCAGGGCGAGCCAGAGTTTCTCCTCGAGGTGAGGCTTGAAGGGCGGAGTAAGGTCAGGGCGTGGCGCCAGAGCCTGCGCAGCAGGGATAGACTCCCAGTCAAAAAGCTCGAAGAACCGGTAGAGCGCCGGGTCCCCGTTCCCCGCCTTGAACTTCTCCGCCGATTGCATCCCCCAGCGACCTCCCCCAAGAAGATTAAGTTCCTTAACGAGCCACTCCATCTCCAGGCGATAATCGGCAGCCTCCTCCGAGACCAGCACCTCCCCGCCTTCCGGGAGCAGGGAGCGAAACCCCTCCAGCATCCCGGAATTCCCCCCCAGGATTTCGTAGCCCTCCTCCCCATAACGTCTGGATAGCCATCCCGTAATTCCCATGCCCCCGGGCACGGAATCAAGCTCTGTGAGCGCAAAACCATCCACTGTCAGGAGGAGGTCCGGGCGGATGACCCTGGGAGCCACGTCGCGGAGGGCATCCGAACGCTGCGCCTCCACCAGCCAGGAAGGTTTTCCTGCATCCAGAAGCTGCGCAATCCACCCCGGAAGGCTTCCCTTCACACTACGGCGATAAATGCGGTCGCACCCCTGCTGGAACATACGCAGCGGATGCCCCAGCCGTTCGAGTTGGGCTACGTCCGCCTTCGCAAGCCGCAAGGGTTCCGGGGAGAAGAGCCAGCCGCGGCTTTGCCGGAAGCCAACCGCCGCAGCATCGCTCATGAAGTCATCCAGCGCCAATGCCATTCAAGAGCCATCTGATCCCGGACCGGGCTAGACTGCAAACAGGAAACCCCCATGCCCGGACAGCTCCTCTGGAGGCGGCAGGCCCCCATCGCTCAGCTCAATCCTCGCAAGCCCTCCCGGATCAGCCCCTCGGCCTCCATCTGTGGATCGCGCTCAAGGACCGCCTTGATCGCCCTGCGGGCATCAACCTGCTTGAAACCGAGGGCCAGAAGCGCCAGTTCGGCATCCCGGGCGGCAGATCCTGATCCGTCACCGGATCCTTCCGCCTGCCAGGTCTCGGTGACCCCGACCTTGTCCTTGAGCTCAAGTATGATTCGCTCCGCGGTCTTCTTTCCCAGCCCCTTGATCAGAGAAAGGCCCTTTACATCACCAGCCACCACGGCCTGCTTGAAGTTCTCAACCGTCATTCCACTCAAAACAGCCATCGCAATTGCCGGGCCGATCCCACTGACCCGCTCTACCAGAAGCAGGAATATATCCCTCTCCTCCGCGGTAGAAAATCCATAGAGCGTATGGGCATTTTCACGCACATGCAGGTGAGTCAGAAGGGTCACTTCTCCTCCCTCCCTCGGATTCAGGCGATCAAAGGACGAAATCGGCACGAAAACCTGATAACCAACGCCTCCCGCTTCAACCACCAACCGGTTGGGGAGCGCTTCTACCACCTCGCCTCGCAAGCGCGCGATCATTTCAAGGGTCTTAATGAATCAAAATGGGTCCCCCAAGCCAAAACCCTTTTGCAATAGGCTGGTTTTGCATTAAATTCTAAGTTTACTGAATATTTTACTTGTAGGGATTATGAAAAAAATATGAACTGATTCCTTTTTGGGTTCGCATTTATTCCCAATTGCTGCTAAAATAACCCCGCTATGGCTACCACGAAAAGAACGCGCTTCTCACGTCGACTCCCTGATCACGTCACTGACGAACTGGTGAACGTGCTCGGCGCGGACGAAAAGTTCTTCGGCTTTAACGACCTTTTTGAGCTCGTCTATGATCGCCTGAAGGAGCGAAATGCAGTGAGCGGTGGAGAAGAAATGCTTCGCCTCCGCGCCTATGAGAAACTGCAAAACCTTGTCACCCGCGGTCTCGTCGAGAAAAGCGGGAAGGAATACAAGGGCCTCGAGCGCATCGATGAAGCTCACAGCGACAACATCGCTGCCCAGCAGCAACAGGCCTGAGGTGCTAAACTCTCAAAATTCCTGCTGGCGAACCCAGCATTCTACCTTTTAAAAAACCTGCGCCGGGTTCGGCGCAGGTTTCTTTTTTCCCTCCTCTCATGCTCCCAGACTATCTCCCCGTCCTGATGCAGATCCTGGTCGCAATTGGGTTCTCGGCCTCAATGCTGATCGCCAGTGTGATTTTCGGGAAAATCGGCCGTCGGGCCGGGGTTAAAAATGTCCCTTACGAATGTGGCATGCTGCCAATAGGTGATGGCGCTCCCCGCTTCAGCGTGAAGTTCTACCTGGTAGCCATGCTTTTCGTAATCTTTGATATCGAAGTTGTCTTCATGTACCCGTGGGCGGTGCAGTTCAAGGAGCTCATTCTCACGAACTCCATGGCGCTTCTCTCAATGGCCAGCTTTGTCGCAGTCCTTGGTATCGCCTATCTTTATGTCCTGAAGAAAGGTGCCCTGAACTGGAACTCCTGAATTTGTTCTCAAAGCGTTCGATCATGAGGTGAACGAGCCTCACGGGAAAATTGGCGTGCTCCCCTCATCTGCACCCCTGTTATTACACGACCGTAAACAAGCGGGTCAGAGGGTCAGCATGAAGATCACCCCCGCTCCCAAGGACACTGCCAAAACCAGCAGTCCTATGGCGCCGACGAACCGGTCCACTCTATTCGCCCTGGGACGACGCGCAGACCTGGACCTTGGGAAGACGATCAATCCATAGAGCATCCCGGCCGCCAGTCCGCCCCCATGCGCCCAGTTATCGATGAACCGGTAGCCAACAAAACCGATCACGAAAGTCATGATCAGGGCGGCCCCAAGGCGCCGACGGCTGGGACGGGGCACGAGACGGGAATGGAGGGTCTCAAAAACGATGAGGAAGCCCAGAAGTCCCAGTAAGCCTCCGGAAGCTCCCACCGAAGACTGATACGGCATGAAATGAGCAGTGGCCACGCCCCCGGCCAGGATCGAGATAAGGAACACAAGGGCGAGGTGCGGCCAACCCGCAAGAACTTCCACCCTCCTGCCCAGATACCATAGCCCTCCTACATTTAACGCCCAATGAAGAGGATGCCCGTGAAGAAAAGGAGCGGTCAGGAGACGGTAGAATTCACCGCCACGGTATCGCTCCTTATCAAGACCTGCCGCTGCGACCGACGCATCCAAGCCTACCAAGACCTGGACGGCGCCTCCTGCAACCAGCAGGGCAACAAGAACCCACATGCACCAACTGCCCTGCCCTCTTAGCCAGCGCTCAAACCGTGCTTCCTGCTCTTCTGCTGCAAGCCCCTCCTCGTCGAGGGCCATCGCGGACCTACGATTCCTCCACGCCTCATACCAGGGGACAAAACCAAAAATAACCAGAAGGATCCCTGCCAAACCAACCTCCACCGACTCGGCAGGTATCGTCTGGTTGGCGAGGTTCGCGTAGAGGGCCCAAAAGAACAGGAGGGAGAGCACGAGGGTGTTACGCCTTGCATTGGCTCCATCCTCCACAGCCTTATCCATGAACCTTTTCCGCAGGGGCCCCACCAGCTCAGCCAATGCATCGGGCGGCATCATTCTTCTATCCTGCGGTCGCCAGACCGCTTCCACGCTTTCGCGGCTATCGCGCACGTGCTCCGCCAGGGCAACAAGGTTCTCAAACTTGCGGACCCGCCCCTTGGAGGACAGTGCTCCATAGGGGGAAGCCTCCGGCTTTACGGGGTAATTGTCCGGCGAAGCCCAGGCCGGTTCTTCGGAAGTCTCGGTCACGCCTGTCACTGATGCCCCGCTTCAGGCCTGCGCGCAATGGGGCAGCTTGGAGGCCCGCAAGTAAGGCTCTTAAGGCTGAGCAGGAGCTGGAGCCTCAGGGGCTGGTTCCGCAGGAGCTGGAGCCTCAGGGGCTGGTTCCGCAGGAGCTGGTTCCGCAGGAGCTGGAGCCTCAGGGGCTGGTTCCGCAGGAGCTGGTTCCGCAGGAGCTGGAGCCTCAG
>PAQU01000091.1 GCA_002709395.1 Roseibacillus sp.
CCGCTACCTTCCCTTGAGTAATCAGCCGCCAGCCAATGGGAACGGTATTTGCCGCTACCTGTCTCAAAACGGCGTTTTCTCGGGGTAGGGAAACTGCTGGACTTGGTCTTCCTGCAGAACTCCCTTACCAGCGGCATTGTCCTGGGCAACTCGGTCTCCTTGGCACGCCTGTCGTAAGGCCACTCACTGGATAGCAGCGTACTCCCTGTCAGGTACCAAACGTCCCCGATAAGAATATCCCTGACCGTGCGGTTAAAACCGTGGCTGGACTTGACCTCGAGTATGATCGGTTCAGCCGAGGCCTTCCTTGCCGGGAAGGTCACCGACCACTGCTCCAGGTCATTGGGAGAGGCGGTTTGTGCAACCCCATCGAGGGTAACGGTTACCCTGACGCCTTTGTTCACATGCCCCCAGATTTTTATCGGGTGATCGCGCTGAAGAATAACTCCATCCCGGTAATACTCCGCCACCTGCAGGATGGGGTAGTCGGGATCTGTCCAGCGCGCATACTTTGCCTTCAGGGCTGCCGCTTTTTCGGGGTCGTCCTCTTCAAAGATAAACTCACCGTCGATCGCAGCGAAGGGCGTCGCAGGCAAACCTACCTTGTTGTACAGGTTCGATTTCTCGGGAACTGCACTGTAGGCATATTGCACCCCGATCGGGGCAGGCACCTTTGCAGAGGTGACCACCACGGTTTCCCCGACGATCTTCGCCTCCGCGCCGTGCCACTTCCTGTCCTGGCCACAAAGCCGGAAGTGATTCAGCCTTGCTCCCGGGGTGGGCTTGGCGGGCTCGACGAACTTCCCCGGTTCCCGGTGGTCCTTGGCCATTCCCTTGCTGCCCACTATCAAGCCACCGAAAAGACTTCCCCGCTCGAAAGAGACTAACACCTTCCTTCCCCTGACTTCATATCCACTGTAGATCGGTCCCGTAAAGGCCACATCCTTGCCGTAATCCTTCGCGAGCGCCCAGCGCGCCATGCGCATTCCCGGATGCAGCTTATTGAAATAGTGAATTCCACCCGGATTAGCCGAATTCAGGTCAGATTGCACAACCATCCCTACATTTTCCCGGTTGTTCATGAAGAACAGGTGCTGAACCTGCCTGATATCCGCAAACCCAACATTTTCCGGGTCAGGAGAACCGTAACATTGCATCTGGGTGAAATAGAACGGCATTTCGGGCATTCCCCAGGCATCGCGCCAACCCTTGACGAGCGCTTCCATTCGCGACGCATAAACCCTGCCATCCCCACTATTACTCGTACCCTGGCACCAGATGGCACCTCGAATCGCATAAGGAATCACCGGAGCGATCTTCCCATTGAAGAACTGTGAGGGGCCCCTCCACATGCCCGCAATTCCCGGCAGCTTGGGCCGACCAGGCACCTTCCCTCCTCGTTCCGCTGCGTCTCCAGCGATCTCCTGCCATGCCTTCAGGTCGGCGTAATACTGCTCAAAGGCCCTGCGTCCTTGTTCGGTAAGGGGGTCTGCATCGTGAATAAGGTTTTTATCATCACTAAGACCGGGGTGAGATTCAATCGCCTGTCGCTGGGTAAAGGCCTCAATCCTCGTGTTGCTATGAGCACTGAGAAGGATCCCAATGGGAACCTGCAACTCCCGGTAGAGCTCGTGGGCAAAAGACAGCGAGAGAGCGGAAAACCCTCCCGCCTCCTTCACCTTTTTCCACCCCTGCTCGGAAGTTGCTTTTTTCTGAGGATAGAGGGCAGAGACCGTATTGATATTGATCTCCCTGATTGGAACCTCCTTCTCTGCCCGGGCAAGGTCACTGGCAAGATCGCGACACATGCTTTTCCCGGCGGTCCAGACCATGTTCGACTGACCGGACGAGAACCACACTTCACCAACCAGCACTCCCTTGAGATCATGAGATTGCCCCCGGTTGTTCCGCACCCTGAAGACCCGCTCGGCGAGCGATGCTTCGAGGGGGTCCAACCTGAGCATCCAGTCCCCCTTGTCATCAGCCTTGGCAACCTTGACCTGCCCCGCAAACTCAACGGTCACTTCGCTTCCCGGGGCATCGGAACCCCAGACTGGCACCGCGCGTTCCCTCTGCAGGATCATGTTGTCGGTAAAGGGTGCTGCGAGCTGAATCTCCTTGGCTCCGACCGAGGAACAGGCCAAGGAGAGAAATAGAACCGGCACGATCGTGGTTTTCATGTCTGTGTGAAGTTGTCAGGGGGGCTTACTGTGAGGGATCTTCTACTCTTACAACGAGGTCACTATTCTTCCTTAACGACGAACAAGAACGAGCCACGGACTCTTCCATCCGGATTTGCGGCGGCTACTGAACCCTCCCCCTTCCACGAACAGGTAGTCCCTGTTACTGAGCGTCCTGGGAACAATCTTCAGGGCTTGGTAGCGGTTCAGGTCCATCAAGGTATCTCCGGACCAGACCCAGGTTGGATCTCCAGTAACTCCCCCGTCCTTGAAAGACATGGTAGTGAACGGTGGATTACGTAGCCCCGCTGGTTTGCCGGACGGCTCAAACTCAGGGATTTCCGAGACCTGTGCGATAAGCTGCCAGTCACCATGCACCTTCGGATGGGGAACAAACGTACCATTCCACCGGAAGAGGAAGCTATCCGGATCCTGTGATGCATCCTCCGGATTGAGCTGTGCCTGCCAATCCGAGGACTGCATCGCAACCACTCTGGCTGACCTGGTCACGAGATCGGATCCCATCGGGGGAAGCTTCTGCTCTTCCAGGTGCAAACTGAACTTTCCCTGTGGTGTCTTGCTGGTCGGCTTCGTGCTGTATTTCGCGTTGTAGCGGATGAAGGTCTTCACCGCGAAGGTCACCTCCCCTTTCTCGAAATCCTTCCGGAATTCTTTCGTAATATAGGCTCCTTTGGGGCGACCTCCTGAGCCACGACCTCCCCCCTGCTTGGATTCTACCAGGGGCTTCCCGTTGAGGTAGATGAGGTGACCGCCGCCTGAACCGACATGATCCCCGGTATTTACCCGTATGCGATAGCGATGACCGTCCTTCAGGGGAGGAACCTTGAAGGTTCCCCGGAGCAGCAATACTTCCTTCTCCCACAAGGTGTTCACCTTGGTCGCTCCATAACACCCCGGTCCGAGACAATGCGGTCCGCATTTCGTAATCGGTCGCTCAGGCAGCTTTCCGTTGTCACTACCAAAGGGGCTTTTCCCTTTCCTCCAGCCGACTGTCCTTGGTTCAAATCCGGCAACGTACCAATTCCCCATCCCCTTCGGCAGGGTAACTTCGCGGTAACGGGAAATCAGCTGGTCGAAAGGCACCTGCTCGGCAGCTACCGGATCAAAGCTGTGATAATCCCACTGCGCATTCCGGAGGTCCGCAAACATACGCCAACCGTAATCCTGGTATCCGGCACGCTCATAAAGAGCCACCAGTTCATCAATAGGTTCTCCCCGCCCCCCGGGCCAGGCCGACTGTACTTCACTTGCGGCGAGGGGCACCAATCTCTTCCTGTTTCTCCCAACAAACTCCGGAATAAGCTCGTCCATTATAATAGGGATGAGCGCTTTCCTGAGCTTCGGGCCGAAGGTGCTGGCATCGGCAGAGAGGAAGATCTCCTTGTAAGGAAGGATCTCCTCGGGGTGCCTTTTCCTGGCGATCTCATACAACACATCCATTCCCCCCGGAACATCGGCCAGAGAAGCCGCAATTGCCTCCAGGTGGTAGTCATAGGTGGGTTTCAGATTCTGGCCGGCTGGACTTACCTTCCTTCCCGCAAACCCAGTGAACGTTTCCTTCAATGTCTTGGTCGCCAGTTCCTGAACTTTGGGTCCAGCTGCCTTGATTTTAGCGCGAATGGCCGGGGCAAATCCATGGGTCACCGAGACTCTCTGGTTGGTCCTGACCAGTTCACCCATCGCGGGGAGCACCTTCTCAAAGCAGCGCTCATCAGCTGCAACAGGCGTCAATGCCGTCAGGGCCGCATTCCTCAACCATGCTTCCTCATGCCCCAGATAGGGCAGCAGGAGGTCAACCAGGTCCACGATCTGGTCAACTGAGCCTCGTCCCAGAAGCTGAATAGCCGCGTCCTTGATGAACCAAGACTCCTCCGGGTTCTTCACGGCCCGGATCGCCAGCTCATAAATCTCCGGAGTAACCGCGTCAGTCCGGGATAGGAGAGCTCCAAACATCGCTCGCCGTACCCTCGGATCGTGGTGCTTCAAAAACTCCATCACCAGGTCCTTCCTCACCTTGCCGCTACCCGTGCGCCGGCCTAGATAGCCACTCGCAATCCCCAATGCCTTGTGTGCGGCAATATTGCGGATATTGAAGTCATGATGATGCATGTATTTTCGAATCCCCTCGTCATCCGGCTCATTGGAGCCATGAAAGCGGCGAAGAAAAAGAAGACTTGAGTCGCGAGCCAGAGTCTCAGAGGAAAAATCGTATTGCTTGTCATTCTTCCCGCGCACTGGTCCTCGCCTGACAAAAGCATCATCAGCCGCAGTTCCCCATGGCCGCACCGGAAGCTGATAGCGCTTGGAGAACTTGGTGGGAGGCGCTCCGGTAATGCGGAGAGTCTTCCTCGGCATCGTATAGGCCAGGGGATAAGCTACGCCCCACTGTTCCTTGTCATAACCCCCTCCTCCCAGAATTCCAAAAGAGCCATCGAACCTGCGGGACAGATCATAATGCCACTTCCGGTTATCCATGAATTCCCGGTAGTGCTGCGGCCTTTTATCATACAGGAGGCCCATGGCGGCACTGCGCCAGATTTCACCGATGCCCCCACCGGTATGTCCATGCAGCATGAAGGTCGTGGTATAGAAGCTCTGGATGGCACAGACATCACGAGCCCGGGCGTAAACCGATTGCTCTCCTCCGGAAGCCAGGGCCGCCGCTGCTGCCATGGCAATCGCCAGTTTTCCATTCTTCCCGTTGTCAACGAATCCGGTATAGGGCCGGTCATCTCCATAGGGGTTGTTTCCCCTGCCAGCATAGCGATAGAAATGGCGGAGGGCCCCGTGCAATGTCCCGTCCGGCACCTTCGCCCCACATTCCTTGGCGAGCAACAGAAAGGTCAACACGTGTGTTCCCGCTGCATTCAGGTGCCCCTGCCCGTAGCCGGTGAGCGCTGAACCCCGGCCGGCCCAGGCGTCATTGTGCTGGGTCCTTGCTGCACTGTCGACCCACTCCTGCACATTGGCCAGAATCTCAGGGTCGCCTGTTCTCAGGTAGCACTCCGCAAGCCCGATGCCTCCGTAACCGACATACCAGGGATAACTGTGAGCCGAGGCCTTCCGGGCCCATTCTCTGACGACCTCCAGATCCCTGCCATCCCCGGTGGAAAGAAGAAAGAGCATGCCAATGTGAGCCAGCCCCTTCTGGGTATCTGGACGAGACAGGTAATCTGCCACCTGCCGAACGATCCTGTCCGACTTTGGACAGTTCAGGGGCCAGGTCCTGCTGTAGGCCCCCAGCACCGGAATCTTCACGCTGACCGGGACATCCAACCCCTTGATCTCAAACCGGAGAACACCGTCGGCGGCTTCGGCCTCGGCAAGAAGCCCGCCCAGGTGAATCCGGGGATCAATCCCGGAAAGCTTTTTGCCGTTGATGGATTCAATAACCTGCCCGGCCTTCAACTTACCTGTTGATGCAGCCGGGGATCCTTCCTCGATATTGCTGATCCGCATGACGAATGCCGGTTGAAGAAGATCAATCCCCATCCCCACCGGACCAAAACGCTTGATACTCTGGAGAGACTTGGTCTCCGCAGGCCGGGTGGAGAACAGGCCATGCGGCTCCTTGTAGAAAGACTGCGCCCCAGCCGGGCTGGAAAACACGAGGGGCAACATCGCAACCGTAACAAAGCGGATTTGAAACCTGTTTCTCATTTTTTCTTCTGTTCTGATTGTTTGGACGTCAGACCGATCCCCATTCCTGGACGTAAACGCAGGTAAACCCTCGTTTCCGGTGCAGGCAGGGCCTTGGTATTAATTTCCCACAGCAGGGCCTGATTGTCTCGGGAGTACACCCCCGGCAGGCAAAGCAATTCATCTCCGAAAGTCGCAAGCGAAATGAGATTTTCTTCACGATCTGCGAGGTAGGTCCGGGGGCCGGACTCGTTGTCCACGAGTCGGGAGCCCGCAAACAGAAAGGTATGGGTCGGAAGCCGTTCCTCTCTGGCACTCTCCCTGTTGGCACCGTCCCGGACACGAACAATGAAATCGCTGACAGGTCTCTCCACCGCCTCACCACTCTTCTCCTTCCACGTCAGGAAAACTTCCACCGGGTCTCCAGACGGGGGAAGATGACGCCAGCGTTCCTCCTCTCCTCCTACCCGCTCCATGATGGCAGGGTTTCCCGGCTTCAGTCCCAGGAGGAGGAGAGCGGTATGAAGGTGCAGGGGCCTTGCCTCAATCGACACGAGGGATTCATGCACCTTCCCTCCCTTTCCACAGGCCACCAGTTCCAATGTTCCTTTCCGGAGACAGACCGTGGATTCAACGGTGACACAACGCCCCACGGGATCCACCTCGATACCCGGCAACTTGACGGGTTCCGAACCAGCATTAGTGGCAGCAGATGCCACAAGAGCCAATCCTGCCCTGAACACTCTCGCTAGCACTTGAACGTCAACGATCCTGTTTCAACAATCCGACCATCGCCTTTCCCATCGCCTCTCCGACATTCATGTAGGTCTCAGGATTTCCACCATAGTGTCCGCTCGAACTCCCTCCCTTGGAAAGTGGGTTGCTGTAGACGAAACCAACCTTGCCCCTGAGTTCAGGTTCATCACTATTCGCGACAGCCTCCATCGCATCGAGGATTTTCCCATCCCCGCCCTGCGAGCCTCGTTTAGTCTGCCCGAGGGAGGCCGTCACAAACCTGGCCTCCGGGGCTGCAAAATCCTTGCGCAGCGACTTGATGAGCTGGATCAGGTTCTTCTCATAAGTCGCGCAGTGGGCAGGATTACGCATATCCTTGTCACCCTGCCACCAGAAGAACCCCATGACTTCATACTCTTTTCCGCCCGGGTAATACTTGTCGAGATTCTCTAAAACCCTCTTCGCGGCCGCGATGTCACCATCATACTGGCAACCGGCATACCATCCTTTGGACATGTCGCCTCCGGTATCGCCTCCGGGTTCATCCGGAGTTCCGCGATAGCCAGGCTGCACCTTTCCTCCGTGCTCCCAGGATTCGGTTCCGGGAGGCAGGAGGTCCCAACCGAGACTCCGGTTTCCAATACAGCTCTTAAGAATCATAACCGGAGCGTCTGTTACATGGCCCAGAGCGTGGCCAATACCAATTTCCGGGCCAATGTTGCCCTGAACGGTCATCCAATCGTTGGTATAATCCTTGGCAGGACTATTCCCTGAACACATCACCCGCACGTTTCGAACATCCTTACGAATCGTCCATTCTCCGACATCATCCACCAGGTATGGATATTTTTCTGCAGCTATCCCCTGAAGGACTTGTGGCTTCCCAAAACCAAGCATGTTGGATTGTCCCAGCAGTATATAAACTTGGACAGGCTTGCTCATGTCCGCTGCTTTCCCATCGGGATCGGGCCAAACTTCAGGAAGCTCTTCTACCTTACCAGCTCGAGAAGAAGACGAACTGAGAAAGCCAATATCATCCTCCGACAATAAATCCTTTTGAAAAGTGATCGATTTGCCATTGCGGAGAATCACGGAAACTTTTCCACTCACCGCGTCGTAGGACTGTAACTTTCCTTCAAAAGTTTTGGAGCCGTCCGCACTGGTCCAAGTCCGCGCCTGAAGACCCACCACCAAAATGGAAAGGAACGCAACAGCAGCTGATGCGATCCGCCGCCTTCTCAGCGCGCAGATCATCAGGCAAGGAAATACAGCTCGAGTCATGAGCTGAACCGTGTCCCTGTTCCTACCGCAGGACCAGAAAACAAAGCATCCTTTTTGCGGTTATTTCACGCTTTATTACGACACATTTTCTTTGTACCCTGAACCGTCTTCGAGGGGCTGCTGCTTTACCCACTTCCTCAAAGGCTCTTCCGCTCAGGGATATGAAAAAGACTACCACTTCCCTATCACGTCCCCCCCGGATCGCTATCTCACTTGAGTTAGACCAGGGATTCAAGCGCCACCAGGAGAGCTATGCCGGATGCCAGCAATACGCCGACACCGCCGGTTGGCATTGCACTATCGAACCTGCGATCGATCGGGTGCTCATGGGAGGCGGCGGACACATTCCCTTCGACGGAATCCTCGCCCGGGCTACTCCGGAAATCGCTACTGCAGCAAAGAAGAAGAATATTCCACTGGTCAATATCTGGTTGAACTCACCCGTCCAAGGACTCCCAAGTGTATTTCCTGATTTCAAGGGGGCAGGCATTCTGGCGGCCGAGCACCTGCTGGCACGGGGATTCCGCCACCTCGCTTATCTTGGATATCGCAGCGATATCGACTCGCGTCTTCAGGCAGAGGGCATGCGAAAAGTCACTCGCCGGGAAAACTGCAATCTGACCACCCACCGGTTTTCCCGGACCAGCATGGAAGGACCGGCCCGGGGCTGGCAACCATTCGTTAACGAAATCCAGTCATGGATAGAGAGTTGGCAACTCCCGATAGGTGTCCTCGTCTGCAATGATGTCTTCTGTCGCTACCTGATCGACATTTGCCGCTCAAAGGGGCTCCACGTATCCCAGGAGGTTGCCATCATCGGGACTTACAACGAGTCCGAAATCTGCAGCGCACCTCCCCCCTCCCTGACGAGTATCGATATGAACTGCTCACAGGTCGGCTACCGCGCTGCCGCCCTGCTCGATCGTCTCATGGGTGGCGGCAAACCACCCCCCGACCCCGTCATGGTCGCGCCCGCAGAACTTCTTCCACGCCAATCCACCGACCTCCTCGCAACCGACGACCCCGCTATTACAAAGGCCCTCCGTTTTATCGCCGACAATACTCACGAACAAATCCGGGTCCGCGATGTCGTTACGGCGGTGAATACCAACCGCCGGTCCCTGGAGCGGCGATTCCGACAGTCTCTCAACCGCTCCATCGCCGATGAAATTACCCGCCTCCGTCTGGAGCGGGCTAAACGTCAGATGGTCGGCACCAACGCCTCGATGAAGGATGTTGCTGCGGATTCCGGGTTCCGCAACGCGGACCACTTCTACAAGGTCTTCAACCGGGTCGAGGGAATTTCCCCAACGCAGTTTCGCACGGAAAGGCAGAAGGTGTTCCTCAAGGACTGAATCTCCCAATCTTATTCTCTGAAAAGATTCGCGGGACGGGGCCACGCACAGGAAATCAGGAACCCGCAAAAAGAAAAAGGGAGGAAGCGAGGAGGTTCCTCTTCGGTCTCTCCTCCCGGTTGGAAATTCCCCTATTCCAATTCCACCCTGACCCGGCCGAATCGGGCAGACTCTCCCCCGGCAGCGACTGGATCTACCACCCTGACTCGCTCCCAGGTCGCATCAACTGGTGAAACCGTCTCACTCACGCCATCCGCCCATTCGGCATCCAAGCTGGATGAAAACTCCGGATGATAACTGAGGCGGGGCGCTCCACGGGAACGCCGCCTGACATACTCAATTACGAGTCTCTTCCCATTATCTGAGTCATCGAACTGAACCGCAGGCAGACCGCTCGTTCCTTCCCACGGAACAAGCACCTTCGAATCCATCTCCACCGGAGAAAGATTGAAGGCATACTCAAGAAGAAGACTCACTCCATCCTGATCAGTATCCGAATGATAATGGGCAACTTCCGGGCTGTCATCCACCGGGTCCCCGTCAACCAGTTCATGAGGCTCGAAATAAGAGGCCTTCCATTCCGCATAAGTTCCAACCGCATAATAGAAGCTCTGTACCGGACTGGTCACCGGATTGGTTCCTGCTGGCGGACTACCGCCGTCATTAGAGAGGAACGCTGACGCACTGTAATCGACCCGGTAGACTCCGGGGTCACTGAATCCGAAGTTGTTATGCGCATGCCCGGAAGAAAAATAGTAACCATCCTCTTCGGTAATTCCGTCAGCGCTGGAAATCCACTGCTTGGTAACCCCGCCCGTCTGGTTACTCCAGATCGAGAAATGACCCGCCCCCAGCCCCGAATAGGTGACCCCTTCCAGGGAAATCTTCACAAACCGCGAAGTAAATCCCAGCCTCGGATCGCTATCAAAATATTCCGCGAACCGCCCTTCCGTCCTCCATCCCGGCCATAGCAACGGAGTAAAAGCCTGCGGAATGAGCCAGATATCTTCATTGGCTCCGACCCCGAGAAAATCCCATTGCCCGCTAGAGGGCCGGGTTGCTCTCCCCCCTTCAGACGGAAAGGGCTGGTCGATCACAACCATCACTACCTTTTCGGGATCGAGGTCGGGATCTCCATCGTTGCCATGAATCACGATCTCCCATTCTCCTCCGCCATAACGAAAGGCGTGATCGACGTGAATTCTCTTCAATAGCGTTCCGGCCTGTGCCCCCTGGAGGGTCAGA
This sequence comes from Roseibacillus sp., assembly GCA_002709395.1. Classification (GTDB taxonomy): domain Bacteria; phylum Verrucomicrobiota; class Verrucomicrobiia; order Verrucomicrobiales; family Akkermansiaceae; genus Roseibacillus_B. The sequence continues at coordinate 10,457 of PAQU01000091.1, forward strand.
ACGGCAATGAGCAAAGATATCCATCGGAACATGCTTATTTCCTGACGAACAAAATTATTCCTCGTAGTATTCATACTCTACCCTTCCTCCCGCAAATTCGGGGGCTCCGCAAAGTTCTCTCCGGAATCGATACGTCGCTTTACTTCACTGGACCTCCAAGTCTCGACGTGCCCATCAACAAACAGGTAGTTTGACGAACCCTTGGAGTGATCACTGTTTGCGCGTCCAGCCCGATGTCGGTCCGGCTGGATATCGCGGAGCACATTCTCCCAGCTCCCCGTCCATGCCCGCGAGTGAGTATGATCTGAAGTCGCCTCCACCGTCTGGGCCTCAGACACGATGAATGCCATCAGGGTGCGCTCGGGTTCCGGTATGCAATTAATGTTGTTGCAGCGCTCACTCAACTCCTCTCCAAACGGACCGATCTCCGGAACGAAAATATAACTGTTGAGGACATAACTGGTCCCGCCCCGCTCTCGTCGCTCCTCCATGTGTGGATCAGCCGGGCAAAGGCGCAAATTATCATAAGCAGAGCCCATCTCCTCTTCGAGTGCGGCAATCCAGGCCTTGTTGAGCGCTGCCGTGTGGGTTGTTTCCGGAAAAAATCCGTTATTATTCCCTGCGTATGCAGTCAAGGCGACCCCGATCTGGCGCATGTTACTAGCACAATGCACCTGTTTGGCACGGGCCATGCCAGACCGAACCGCTCCCATGCCAAGCGCTGACAGGACCGCGATGATGGTTATGACAACCAACACTTCCACCATCGTGAAGCCCTGCTTGTTCATATTGCCCATGACTTTGCGGGCCTGTGGAATCCGCCTTCCTTAAGCCCGTCTCCGACGACGTAAGGTCGCAACTGCTCCCAGCGCAAGCAGGAAGAGCGAGGAAGGCTCAGGGACGACATCAAAGCTCACCGTGAATTCCTCAGAGGCGAATCCTTTAATATCCCTGAAGGTGCCTTCGGCACGCAAGGTAACATCATAGGCCCCTGGCTCACTGAAACCCATATTGTAATGATAGTGCCCCGGCTCAAGCGCGAGGTCCAGTTGATTGGGAGCATCAGAACCTAGCGCGCTCGAGATGAGGACGCTGTCCCCACCAAATGCATCCGTATTCCATAGCGAGAAAACCCCGGGACCGGAAACGCTGACAAGGGACAGCGTCACAAGATCGCCCGCGAAGATTCCCTGATCGATCTCCTCGACTGAGATGCCGACCCAGGGACTTCCCAGCTCGTCTGCCAAACCCTCGTCCTGGGCAAGGAGATAAACCTGCGCGCCTCCAACTCCCGGCTGGGTCGGACCCAGCACGCGAAGCGTCAGTTCGTCGATCCCATACTCCTCCTGAGTCGGCTCGGCTCCATCGATGACGGCGTGCTCTTCTTCTCCGTGCTCGTGATCGTGGTCGTCGTCTCCGTGGTCATCATCGTGATCATCGTCATGATCATCATCGTGGTCATCTCCGTGATCGTCGTCGTGTTCCTCTTCCCCGTGAAAGTGGAAGTGAGGCTCAAGTTGACCGTTCTCAAAGCCGATCCCGATATCTCCATGGCCGGAACTCCAGATCGCTCCGGATGAGGAGGAAGCCACGCTCAGGCTGACAAACAGGCTCAGATAGAAAGAATACTTCATTGATGCAAATTTGTTGCGTTTTTCTACCTCAGCAGCTCCTGCGATCAAGTAGTAATTGCGATTTTTTCGCGTTTCGACCCAAAAGTGACCGAAAGGTTTAATTACCAGTCTCTTAGGTCTCTGGTTAAGTTTGTGTTCCTTGTCCGCAGAAAACTTCTCCTATGATCCGGAGCATGACCCGACTGATAGCCGCTTTACTGGTTTTGTCCTCCCTCACCTCAACGGCCCAGGACACCAAACGAGAGATTGTCTGGGATCTAAAGTCCCTCTTCAAGACTCCCAGGATTCACAAGACCGAGGAACGTCCCGCAAAGGGGCTCCGTTCGTTTTTCTATGAGGGGGCTAGCTACAAGGGCAAACCAACCTGGGTCTTCGCTTATTATTCCACACCTGAGGGAGATCCTCCTCCGGGAGGATGGCCCGCCGTAATCTGCGCACATGGAGGAGGCGGAACTGCCTATCCCGAATGGGTCCGCTTCTGGAACAACAGGGGATACGCTGCCCTCGCCATGGATCTCGAAGGGCACCTGCCGGGAGGCAAGGCTCACCAGGTCGAAGGCAATTTCCCCGTTGGCGAGGGGCACCCTAATGCCGGGCCAAGCCGAATTGACTGGTTTGGAGACCGCGGCCTCCCCGACGAGGAACAGTGGTTCTATCACGCGGTAGCAGACGTCATCCGCGCCAACTCCCTGCTGCGGGCGGTCAAAGCTGTTAACTCCGCTAAAATCGGCCTGACCGGAATATCCTGGGGCGGCACCGTAGTAAGCACTGTCGCCGGTCTCGACCCTCGCTTTGCCTTCGTAGTACCTGTCTACGGAAGTGGCTATATTCATCAAAGCGACAATCCCGGACTTTCCCAATGGTTCCCTCCGGGGAACATGACCGCATCCCAGTTCCGGGATTACCAGACCAAGTGGGATCCCTCTGCTCACCTCCCCTACGCCCGGATGCCCATGCTCTTCGTCACTTCCGTCGCCGACCCAGTCTTTCAAATTGATATCTTTGCCAAGGCCGCAAAGGCCGCAAAGGGATCAAGCTTACTCTGTGTCCGTCCATGGATGATCCACGCCCATGGTAACGGATGGAGTGACCCGGTCGAAATCGGCCAGTTCGCCGACAGCGTGGTCAAGGGTGGACCTGCGCTCCCCCGCCTTGGCAGACCAATGATCGATCCATCCAGTCGAATTACGCGAACGCCTTTCACCGGAAGGGACAGGATAACGGAAGCCTGGATCTACTTTACGACCGCGAAAAGCACATGGAAGAGCCGTAAGTGGCATTTCATTCAATGCTCCATAGGCGAGAAAGAACTGGTAGCCCAGAAAGCCCTCCCAGGGGAAACAACCGCATTCCTCGTCTACGTCTTCCATGACGCTGGAGGGTTTCGCAGCAATCATGCGGCCTCAGAACTGGTCATCACCTCCCCCCACCCCCCCCGATAGCGAACCCCGGCAGGAATCAGTCTAATCGATAAGCAGGCAGGGAAACCTAAGGAGCGGCCGCGCGCCAACCCTGCGTCAGAAGGCTCCGATGATGCTCCAGCATCACCTTGTATTTTTGCTGACCGGCAACATTGTGCGCCTCCCCGGGGTCTGATTGATGGTCGTAAAGTTCACGAGCCTCGACCCTGCCACTCTTCCAGTCACGCCACTCCACGTAGCGATATCTATCCGTGCGGACCGAATAGCCCATGATGTCCCCATGAGACCGGTGCCGGTTACCCTTGTAGGCACGAGGATACTGGCTGAAGGCCGCCCTTTTCCATGGACGTTCAGGAGTATCAAGAAGTGCACGGAAACTCGTCCCTTCGAGACCTGCCGGTAACATGAACCCACAGGCTTCGACCAGCGTCGGGTAGAGATCCACCAGTTCCACGAGGGCCTTGCTCTTCCCTCCGGATTTCTTTTGTCCGGGCACCGCGACGATAAGAGGCACCCGGACTGACAATTCGTAATTGTTTGCCTTGGCCCAGAGCCCCTGTTCCCCGAGGTGGAACCCATGATCACCCCAGAGACAGACCACAGTCTCTTCCTGCAACTCGAGTGCGCGCAGCCGGCCCAGCAACCGCCCAACCAGCGCATCCACATAACTTACGCAGGCGTAATACCCATGCCTCAATTCTGCGACCTTTTCCGATGAAAGACGACCGTCCTTGGGAATGCCGCTGTAGCCTTCCAGTTCCTTCCAGCTCCTGACCGCAACCTCCGGTGCTCCCCTCGGATGATCCACCGGACTCGGGCCCGGGATCTCTTCCCGTTCGTAGAGTTCCCAGTATTTCCTGGGGGCACAGAACGGCAGGTGGGGCTTGCGAAACCCAACCGCGAGAAAGAAGGGTTGATTCCTCTTTTTCAGTTTGCCGAGAGCCTCCAGGGCTTCCTCACACACAATACCGTCGATATATGTTTCATCTGGGACGTCTGCTGCCTCGGCAGCTCCTCTCTTAAGGCCACCGCCCTTCAGGTTTTGTGCGGTGGCATATCGCAATCGGGCCTCTCTGACGTTGTCATACAACGGGTCCTCAGACCAGGAAGGGGCATCCTTCGAGGGCTCCCCGCCTCCATGATAGATTTTCCCGATGGACCGGCAATGGTATCCCCGGTCCTTGAAATACTGCGGTAACGTCACCGCATCCGGAAGAGCCTTCCGGAAGTGAGTATTAAGATCCCACACCCGGATGGAATCGGGGCGACGTCCTGTCATCAGGGAAAGGCGGGAAGGACTACATACCGCCTGCTGGCAATAGGCCCTCCGGAAAAGAGTTCCGCGACCGGCAAGGCGATCAATATTGGGAGTCCGGGCCACCAGATCGCCATAACACCCAAGGGCAGGACGCAGATCATCGATCGCAATGAACAGCACATTTGGGGGCCTCTCCTCCCCGGGGGAAGCAGCTGGCAGGCACACGATCGCGCTAAAAACGAGAAGTAATCTCTTCATGGCTTCGAAAATTCGTTCCGGTTTCTGAAAAAGTATTCCGGATAGCTGAGGCTCAGGCGCGCCTTGTTCGGACTGCCATCCTTGTTGGTCATACAGGCCTCGATCTCAGACTTGAGGCGAAGAATGTTCTTCCTGTCGAGCAGAGGATCCCCGGTAGATCTGCGCCACCTCATCAGTTCACTTTTCATCTTCTGGAGAACTCCTCCATACTCCGGGTCGTCGGCAAGATTCTCGAACTCATACGGGTCCCTCTTGAGGTCATAGAGTTCATACTCGGGAGGAGATCGCATCCGCAGATACGCACTTCTGACGGGTTCTTTGGCAGCAGTAATGACCCGGTCCAACCCCTTGAAAAATCGCTTATGGGTAAATTCATACCCCGGATTAACCGTTCCGGGCATGAGGTTGCAGATCAGTTTGAATCGGTCGTCCCGAACTGTTCGTTGAGGGTAGTAATTGTGGGCAGAATGAAGATGAAATTCCGTAAAGAGATACTCCCTCCAGTCGACAGCCTCTCCATCGAGCAAGGGCACCAGGGAGCGTCCCGGGAGTTCCTTCCGCTGCGGAATCCCTGCCACGTGAAGAAAGGTCGGCACCAGGTCCAGGGTTGATACCAGTTCCAAATGTCTTCGACCTGCCCCCCATCGGCCCGCCCACGACAGGATAAACGGGATTCGCACTCCTCCCTCGTAGGAGGTCCGCTTGCCCCGCAACATGTCCGCTCCGTGATCTCCGATGTAAACGACAAGGGTATTTGAAAGCTTTCCGGACTTCCGCAAGACCGTGAGAAGCTCCCCGATCTGCGTATCCAGACGACTCATGCAGTTATAGTAATCAGCAGTCTCCTGCCGCAATTCCGGAGTATCCAATCCAAAATAGGACAGGGGCTTCACATCATCACCGGTAAGCGGTTTTTCCGGAATTCCCCCGATCTCCCTGATGAATGGGCGGTGGGCGTCCGGATAATTGACACTGAGGAAAAAGGGCCGCTTGGAGGCATTAATGAACTTTCCCGCTTCCCGGGCGTATTTCCCGAGCTTGTTCCGGCTGAAGTTCGAAGACTCAATCTCCTTGAAGTCGAAGGGAAACGCCGAAGCGGGACTGACATGAAGCTTACCGATAATCCCTGTCCGGTATCCTGCCTTCTGAAGACTACGGACCAGATTAGGAGTATTGTCGCGGTAGAGCCGGAATTTCCACGTTGCCAAGCCGATCTGTCCGTTCTGGTGGGGATAGAGTCCGGTAAGCAGGGCAGCACGTGACTGACTGCATCCCGCCTGTGGAACATAGGCCCGCTCAAAGAGCACTCCCTTCGAGGCCAGGGCGTCCAGTATCGGCGTCTTCACGGAAGGCTCCCCGTAGCAACCCAGTTCCGGACCATTGTCCTCTGAGACAATGAGAAGGATATTCGGCCGGAGGAGACCCGGGGCAACTGCTTTGCCAGCGTCCTGTTCTGCAACAGCACTCATCACAGCGCTCAGAACGACACCAAGGCCTAACCACCACCAATGGGCTGTTCTGGCTCTTGGGGCAGGCATCACTGGAAATCTTTTTGAGGTTGGGACTTTCTGTTCAGGCCTTCATTCCACTCGAAAACGAAGCCGCCGGCCAGAACGATTACGCTCTGATTCATGGACACAGGGTCTCTGCTTCTCCCGATTCCGGGAAACTTATTCAGATTGATTTTATAAGCGTCGATTGGCAACTTGACCCGGGCTTCCGCCCGGGAAGTTTTGCCGTAATGACCCGGCATGACCCGACCCTCAACCAAGATCCTCTACTGCGAGATGAAGAAAATTTTCCCTCTGTTGTTGATCCTCTCTCTGGCTCTCAACGCCTGGCAATTAACCCAGGGCTCTAAATCGGATGGGGGAAACTCCGAAACCCAGAAATCATCAAGGCCCGGCAACCCGGCCGGAAAACCATCCCCGGATAGCACCGGACTGCAAAGCAGGAAAACTATCGGAAAGGACTCGACTCAATCCTCAGCCCCCGGGTCTCTCTCTGATGTCCTCGCAATTGCGGATCCTCTCCAGAGATACGAAGCCCTTCTCGCCTTCATCAAGACTCTCAATGCTGATCAGATCGAGGGCTATCTCGACGAGCTCCGTCCCGCTAAAGGAAAGATGGAAGCGGAAACAAATCTTCTGCGACGCCTTCTCCTTGCCAAGTGGACGCAGGAAGATCCAGACGCTGCTCTCGCGAGCCTGTCCTCTGCGAGCGGGAAACAGGCCTACGCAGACGCAGGGACAGTCCTCAGTACTCTCGCGGCAATGGATCCTGCGCGCGCTGCGGCCTGGTTGGCCGATCCTGAAAACTCTCTTCTCAGACAACCTTGGATGGGTGCAATGCTAAGCCGTGCCGTCGCCGAGCAATGGGCGCAGCAGGACCCTGATGCCGCCTTGGAATGGGCCGCAACCCTCGACCCGGACCAGCGGGTGGGAGCCTACTCCGGCATCATCAACAATATCATGGAAAGTGATCCCCGGCGGGCAGCGTCCCTCGCCATGAGCCTCGATAGCGCTGACCGCCCGAAGCTCCTCGGCCAGATTGCCGAGGCCTGGGCCGCGCGGGACCCTGCCGAGGCCGTTGCGTGGGCAAATTCGCTCACAGGGGGTGACCGCGAAGGTTCCCTGCAGGAAGCACTGGGCAGCTGGGCAGCTTCCGCCCCCGCCGAAGCCGCAAGTTATATTGACCAACTCCCTGAGCAGGAGCGGTCGAGCTATGTCCGCGATGTGGTTCGCAACTGGTCAGAACAGGCACCGGCAGATGCTGCCGCCTGGTTGGGAAGCCAACCTGAAGGAGAAGGAAGGGCCGACGCGATGGGACACCTGATGTGGAACTGGACCACCAGGGACCCGGAGGCTGCGGCCAACTGGCTCGGCGAACAGCCTGCGGGACCGAGTTACGATAGTGGCGTCACCGGTCTGGCCAAGGCTGCGGCTCATGCCTACGACGATCCCTCTACCGCGGTCAACTGGGCCTCAACGATCGAAAACCAGGATCTTCGCGAAAGCATGACGCAGCACACCCTCGGAGTGTGGAGGCGGCAGAACGAAGAAGCGGCCCGGTCCTGGGCAGCTGAAAACGGGGTGGAACTTCCCTCCGCCCAACCGCGAGGCAAGTAGCAGACCCTTTGCGAAACCGGCCTTAGTCCTTGGCGGCGAGGTCTACGATCGCAAGCTTTCTGAATTTAACCCATCCAGCGTGCCCCTCCGCCCCGTAGGTTTGAAAGCCAATTACTCCCGCAGCAACGTGCTCGGGCTTCGGTTCGGGGTCGGTATAGTCGACAATTGGCTGACTGTTCAGCCACACCTGTATGTGAGCTCCCACCGCCCGGATACGCAGGTGATTCCACTGTAAAGGCTTGCGGATCTCATCCTTCTCGTCGCCCTTGTCGAGCCACTTCTTGTAGTGAAGGCCGACATACTCCTCCGCTGCTCCCCTGCCAATATTCACCTGGTAACCACGCTGCCTCCCCTCTCCTGGCCCATGGCGAAGATACACCCCGCTGTTATATTTTCCGTGCTCATCGATCATGAACTCCAGTTCCAGCTCAAAGTCCTTGAAGGACCTGGTTGTCATGAGAATCCCGCTCTTCCTCGGATCTCCATCCTGTCCCCCGACAATCATGCCATCCTCTACCCTCCATTTGGCAGATCCTACCGACTGCCATCCATTAAGGGACTTCCCATCAAAGAGGGCAATCTTCTCGGCTCCAACCGGAACGGAACCCAGGGAGAACAAGGCAGCTAAAAGAATGAAGGTCCGCATGCCCCACTGTCCCAGACCTGTCTCCACGGGCGAGAATTAATTACAGATCCGGACCACAAACATGGGGGCAGCGCCATTCATCTGGCGGCACCATGCGTTGACGGCTTCAGGCGACCTGAAGTTCGCTGATAGCCGACAGGGGCAAGAAGCCTCAATCAATCTCGGCGAGCTCACATGGTCTCACTCCTCCGGAGCCATCGGCACGATCTCGACCCCACTCAATTGCGTCGCTCCCTTCTTCGCTTCCAAGGCGATCTGGAGGCTGCCCTCACTCACGATGCCATCAAAGGCCATGACAACAGTCCTCAACTTGTCGCCTGGCCTGAAATCCGTACTGACAGTCCGCCCCTGCAGCTTGATGTCAAAGCAGCGCTTGTCCGCGGTGGGGTTGGCGAAGATGAGGCGAACGCGGTAGTTCCCCGGCCTCAACCCCCTCAACTTGATCGACTCCACCCCCTCAACCCCGGAAGCTGCAACCCAGGGCAATTCGGCATCGCCCTTCATCCATACCGAGTGATGGTAGTAGCTTCTGGGCTTTGCAGGAACCGTAACGAGATCGAGTTCTGGGGAAGGACCACCCATACTGGGGAAATCGAGCCAGAGCGTTCCGCTCTCGGTCATGCGATCGGCCGGCGCTCCGAAATTGATCCCGATCCTCTGGATCTTGCCCACCAGTTTTTCCTTCGCGATCCGTCCCCAGGTCGTCCATTGCTCGTGACTTTCGGGCAAGCTATACATCGCGAGCCCGGTCGGGAGCGGATAACTGCAGGTGCAGCCTTTGTAGAAGTAAGGCAGGCTCAGCACTCCGTTGGCCGGAACAATACTGTTGGTGCAACCCGACCGCGGCCCGCTGATGTTGATGGTCCCGCTGTCAATTCGCTTGTCATAGAAGGAGGCCGTTCCAGATCGCATGGTGTAGATATGGCCGTAATCAAAACCGCCATCGCACCCGTAACTCTTGGGAAAAGTACGCGCTTCGGTCTCTCCTGTGATTGGATTTTGCCGATGTCCGGCCACTGGAGGCCCGGGCTTCCAGGCATTCTTCTGGTTGGACGGCCGGTACTGACTCGGTTGCACCGTCTTGAGATC
>PAQU01000092.1 GCA_002709395.1 Roseibacillus sp.
GCCGCGGCCCTTCTTGTGCGCCAAGGTGTCGATCAGGTGCTCGACGCAGTCAGCGAAATCATCCGGAGCTTCCCAGGGGACACGGTGCCCAGCCGCAAGGGGGCCAAGCTGATAGGAGTCGGGCATCTGCGGCCACACTCGATCTGCCAGGTTCTTGAATTTTTGGTCCCGTAGCCCACTGAGCCAGATCACCGGCCGCTCCACTGTCTCAAGCAGGGGTGTCAGGTCAGCCTGCCTTCCCAGCGACCAGGCCGTGAACCCCCTTGCGACTGCCTCCCGTCTGACTTCAAGTTGAGCACGATCGGCCAGGGAAGCCATGCACACTCCCTGCAGGATTCCCTGAGATTCCCATTCTGCTAGAAACTCACTCCAAGATGCAGCCAGGGCCTTGTCCGCCCATTCCCTGTCATTTGACAGGCGGAGGAGCCGCTCATCCTCATTCTGTAGCCCTGGATGCGCGGAAACGATCATTGCTCCGCCCCAGACCCGGCTATCTTCCAGAAGAGCATGGAGCGCAAGCCTGCCTCCCAGGGAATATCCAATCAAAGCCGGAGGAGAATCTTCCCGCCGGGCTTCCTCGCAGATTCTCCGGGCAAACTCCTCGAAATCACACTCTCCGTGATCCAGGTAACTCCAAAGATCGAGCGCATGAACCGTATGGCCCAGCGCGGCCATCCGCCCGGAGAGATCGTTCCAGTCAGCAGCCATTCCCACTGCACCATGCAGGCACCAGAGATTCACGATTCCCAATCCTTCCAGAAGGCATCGGTTTGCTGGTCATCAGGCCTTACCTCCAGAACCAGTGGCCCCTCTCTCTCTGTCACCTCGAAATCTTCTCTTCCGGTAACCAGTTGGTATTCCAATCCCCACATCGCGGCCCAAGATTCAAACTGCTGATCGTGACCGTTCACTATGAGGTCGAGCTCATCCTCTGCGAGTCCCTGTATCCGGGGAAGACGCTCAAAAATACGCCCCCCCTGGTTGTTAATCACAACCAGCACCCGGCCCCTGCCGGTGACCTGCCTGAGCAAAGCAGGCGCTGCCAGATCATACAATACAGTGAGGTCACCAAAAACCCCCCATGCCTGGTCCTGTCCCGCACTAGTTCCTAGCCAGGTCGAAACCTGACCATCGATTCCATTCGCCCCACGACTGGCCTGAACCTCCCCTGATGGGAGCCTTTTCTGAGCACAAAGATTCCACTCCCGGACAGGAAGACTGTTCCCAAGAAACAAGCTCTCCCCGGTGGCAACATATGAGGACAACACCCGCATGAGACCGGGCTCACTGTCAGGGTGGCGCTCCAGCAGCTCCTCCAGACATCCTTCCCGCCTCAAGGAAGCCGGAAGCAGGTCAAGAACGTCACCGATCACAGGCGCCTCTCCCATCCCCCTGATTACATCGCACACCCTCCCTGCAATGACTCTCGAATCCCGGGCAAGCCCCGAGAATCCAGTTCTCGTAACGGAAAGCACTTCGATCTCGGGCCGACATTCCAGATCCCGCCAGAAACGACCTACCGGCACGTCTCCAAGTCGCAGGATCTTGCCTGGGGACTGCTCTCTCAGAAGGCGATCTCCATCGGTTATCACAAGCTTCCCCAGGGACTCCCGCAATCCGCTGGTGGCATCAGCTATTACTGGAACGCCCAGTTGCTGCAGAAAATAATAAGCTTCTTCCCGCTCTTCCTCCTCAAGCCCTCCGACAAAGGCCACAACTCCCCGGAAGGTTTCCTGCAGGAATTCCACAAGCTCAGTCACAGGCGGACAAACACGGCGTAACTTTCCCTCATCACCCTCTGATTCCTCCGGACATTCAACTGCTGGCACCTCTTCATTCTCCTCCAGGCACACGTTCAGGTGCCATGGCCGAAACCCGCTCCACCCTTCGAAGAGGGCTCCCCCCCCCATCCCTCCAAGATCATCGCACCCTTCGACGTAATTACTGAAAAGGTTCACCTGCTCAATTGCCTGCGGAGCCCCACTCCCTCGATAGTTCTCCGGTCGATCCCCGGTAATCACAACCAGGGGCCGCCCCTGATAGTGAGCCTCTATGACCGCAGGCAGCACCTCCGCAGCAGCCGTCCCGCTAGTGGTAACCACCGCCACCGGTCTTGAGAGGTCACACGCACGGCCCAAGGCAAAGAAAGCCGCACTCCGCTCTTCGAAATGCCTCCACACCTTGACTCCCCTGCAACGCGCAGCTCCCAGCACCAGCGGAATATTCCGAGCACCTGCACAGACGACAAATTCCCGCACTCCACGCACAAGACACGCTTCCAGCGCCTGGGTTGCCCCTCCGCTCATCGAGACAAACCTAGAAGGCTAACCGAATGTCGTGCAAGCCTACGATTCCTGCTCCCCAGGAGTATACCTCCGCCTCCGTGTTTGGTGCCAGAAGAGGAGCAACCCCTTGACAAGGACCTCTCCCCGGAAATGCCTTCCATCAACTGCCTCACCTTATATCCCAAAAGCGCTCCGGACGGACTCCCTTTTCAGGCGAAGCTCCCTCCATTCATTCACAAGACGGCTCTCCTCGATCACGCCACACCCTGAAGGCACTACGACCTCCTTCCCCTGCCAGCGAATCATTCGTATTGCCACAAGGACCTCGAAGGATCCTTCGTTATAAAGACCAAAAGGCGCGCCAAACCAGACGGGACATCCCAGCTGCTGCCGCCAGGCAACCAACTGATTCATGGTCTCGCTTGTCCGGGGAAGGGGCCCAAGCGCGGGTGTAGGATGAAGAAGGCTGATCAGACGGTCGAGCGGCACTTCTTCCTTCAGTTCGACGTCAATCCCGCTATGGAAATGCACAAGAGGGCCCAGATCCATGATCTCGCGGGGGTGTCTCCTCGTTATACCCAGATCAGAGAGCTTGGCCAGAAGGGTCTGCGCCACGAACTCATGTTCCCGGATTTCCTTTTCATCCACCCCAAAGGCCTCCCTCTCTTCCCTGCGCGCGGTCCCAGCAAGTGCCATGGCGTGGAGAACCCCCTCTTCAAACTGAAAAAGTAATTCAGGGCTGAGGCCTGCAACCCCTTCAACTCCATCGATCCACGCATAGGGCCGGAGCGGCGCTCTTCCTGCAGACAGGACCTGACAAAGCCCCTCACAGGAGCCACTTACTAGATTACCGCTGGCGGTGACAACCGGAACCGACTTTTCGATCGACCCACTTCGAATGGCCTCCGATGCCTCGGCAAAGACCCCCGCAAAAGGCTCAACTCCTGGCTCCTCCCATGCAATCTCAGGAAGTTCGTTATTCAGCCCCTTAAGAGAGGCCCCCTTTTCTATTATCTCTACCTCAGAAGGAACAAACCAAGGCGTTGGCGAGGAGAGCGAAAAATCGTTTCGGTAAAACGCAACCCCATGGACCGGAGGTGACGCTAGAACTTCAAAGGGTCCCTTTCCAACCAGCAACCTACCATCAGAAGCCCCGAAGACCGCGAGGTTCATTAAGCAACCAGATGTTCCGAACTACGCTACCGCATTGGCAATCAGCTCGTGGAAGCTTGCAGCCTCCAAGCTAGCCCCACCTACCAGTGCTCCATCAATATCCTCGCGATTCATAAGCTCCGCGGAATTACCGGGCTTTACACTCCCACCATACTGAATCCTGGTGGCAGCAGCCACCTCGCTGCCAAATTGCTCCTGAAGAAGGCTACGAACAAAAGCATGAGCCTCCTGAGCCTGGTCCGGAGTGGCTGTCACTCCGGTTCCGATAGCCCAGACCGGTTCGTACGCCACGACCACATCAGCCATGTTCTCTGCCGTGAGATTGGCCAGCCCCCCACTTACCTGCCTGCGCAGCACTTCCTCCAGCTTTCCTCCCTCGCGCTCTTCGAGGGTCTCTCCAATACAGAAGATTGGCCGCAGATCCGCAGTCAGCGACTTATGGACCTTCGCGTTAATAAACTCATCGCTTTCCCCATAAATTGAGCGGCGCTCACTATGTCCCAGGATCACGTATTGAACCCCTAGTTCATTGAGCATGCAGGTAGCCACCTCACCGGTAAATGCTCCTTCATCCTGGTCGGAAACGTTCTGGGCTGAAAGGGCAACCACTGAATCAGCCAGCAGGGACGACGCTGCGGGGATGGATACATGGGGGGGAGCGATTACGATATCGCATTTTTGAGAAAGCTCCTCTGTCCCGGGCAAAAAGCTCCCGATGAATTCCGCAGTTTCAGCGGGTCCCTTGTTCATCTTCCAGTTTGCCGCGATAATCAGTTTGCGTGCCATACTATTGTGCTTTTTAGATATCAGTAAGGGCGGTTACTCCGGGCAACTCCTTGCCTTCAAGCAACTCCAGGGAGGCTCCACCTCCCGTCGAAATAAAGGACATGCTCTCACCAAGGTTATACTTCTTAACCGCAGTCACGGAATCCCCGCCTCCCACGATGGTGAGCGCCTGTGAATCAGCTACCGCGTGGGCCAGTTCCTTCGTGCCCTTTTCAAAAGAAGTCAACTCGAACACGCCCATTGGCCCATTCCAGACGATTGTCCCAGCCCCCGCCACCTCGGCACAGAACTCACCAATCGACACATCTCCAATATCAATTCCCTCCCAGCCATCCTCCACTTCTCCACCCTCGGAATAAGGAGCTGTCACCCTTGTCTCAGCCCCGTCCTTGAACTCCTGAGTAATACGAGTATCCAACGGAAGAAGAATCTTAACCCCCTTGGATTCTGCCTTGGAAAGAATATCAAGAGCGAGAGCGGACTTGTCCGCCTCGAGAAGACTGTCACCCATACGGTGCCCCTTGGCATGGAGGAAGGTGTTAGCCATTGCTCCCCCAATGATGAGGCAATCTGCCTTCTCAAGAAGGGATGTGATTACCTCGATCTTATCGCTCACCTTGGCTCCTCCCAGGATCACCACGAACGGCCTCTCGGGATTCTCCAACTTCTCGCACAGGTATTTGAGTTCCTTCTCTATGAGAAACCCCATGGCGCTCTTTTCCACATAGCGGGTTACTCCCTCCGTGGACCCATGTGCACGGTGAGCAGTGCCAAAGGCGTCGTTCACGAAATAGTCCGCAGCCCCTGCGAGAGCCCTGGCAAAATCCTGGTCGTTACTCTTCTCCCCGGCATGAAACCGGGTATTCTCCAGAAGAATCACGTCACCCCTCCCCAACTGAGCTCGTCCGGAAGCAGCATCCTCTCCGATACAGTCACTCGCGAAGGACACCTCTTTTCCAAGCAATTCACTCAACCGAACCGCCACAGGTCGCAGGGAATACCGGGGATCCGGCTCGCCCTTGGGACGCCCCAGGTGAGAACAGAGGACCACCCTGGCTCCTCCCTCAATGAGATACCTGATCGAAGGTAGCGCTGCCTCGATACGCGTATCGTCGGTAATCGCTCCCTCATCCAGAGGAACATTGAAATCCACCCGCATGAGGACCTCTCGGTCCTCAACCGTAAGGTCACGGATACTGAGCTTGGACATGAGGAATCATGCGGATCCTGTCCGCGATTACATGCTTAGAAGATGGATGCCTATCCCCCCAGCAGGCCCATTGCATCGGCCGCGCGGCACGAATAACCCCACTCGTTATCATACCACGAGCAAACCTTCACAAGGTTACCCTCAAGAATGGTGGTCAATCCGGAATCGAAGATTGAACTGTGAGGGTTACCCACGATATCAGCCAGCACGAGGGGCTCTTCGCTGTATTCAAGCACTCCCTTCATCGCTCCATCAGCCGCGGCCTTGAAGGCTGCATTGACTTCCTCCGCGGAAATGGAAACCCCGGCTTTCAGTTCTGCAACGAAATCGGTCAATGATCCGGTCGGAGTTGGAACACGGAAGGCTCCCCCATTCAACTTGCCCTGCAACTCGGGAATAACCAATCCAATAGCCCGGGCTGCTCCCGTGGAAGACGGCACAATACTTACCGCAGCCGAACGGGATCGCCGCAGATCACTATGCGGAGCATCCAGCAGGTTCTGGTCACCTGTGTAACTGTGGATGGTGCTCATGAAGCCCCGCTCGATTCCCCAGTTGTCATGGAGCACCTTGACCATGGGAGCAAGGCAGTTGGTAGTACACGAAGCATTGGAGACGATGTGGTGCTCTTCTGCGTTGTAGAGATCATCGTTGATCCCCAGGCACATGGTGAGATCGGGCTCCTTTGCTGGCGCGGAAATGAGAACTTTCTTGGCCCCCGCCTCCAGGTGCTTCCCTGCCCCGGCCCGGTCCACGAAAAACCCGGTCGACTCGAGGACCACCTCTACGCCCAGGTCTCCCCACGGCAAGGCAGCAGGATCGCGCTCGGCAGAAGACTTGATCCGGTGGCCATTGATCGTAAAGGACTCATCATCGTGACTCACCTCGGCATCAAAGATGCCCTGGCTCGAGTCGTACTTGAAGAGATGGGCAAGGGTCTTGTTGTCGGTCAGGTCATTGACCGCCGCGACCTTATCGAGTTCCCCCTTCTCCGCCAGGCGACGGAGGACCATCCGACCGATCCGGCCGAACCCGTTGATTGCATACTTAGACATAGCAGTGGTGGAATTGCGCCTGAGTTAAGGCGCGGCAATTAACCAAGCCGCACCGGGGCCGTCAATAACAGCCCCACGATATTTACGCCTCCCCGGAAACTTCCTTCCCTGCCGGATTCACTCCTGCCTGCCGCCTTGCACGATTTACATGCAATTCCGCCCGGATCGAGCCCCTAGCGGGCACGCTTGACCGCCGGACTACGGGCCGTCTCTCTCAGCACCACCGCCCCTACGGGACGGGTTGGAGCCTCACCATCATTGGTATAGAGGACTACATGAGTCCGGTGCTCAGGCCGCTGATTGATCTGCTGGGAAATCACCCGGACCCACCGCCCGCTCTTGTCCTTCACCGAAAGCTCCAGAGGAACCTTGTCAAAGGCTCCGGATTTTCCAGCCCGCAACAGGACCTGACCAGGCTTGAGAAGCCCTTTCTCCGTTCCGAAAGTCAAGCCGAGTGGGAACCTCGATACATTCACAATCCGGATCCTACCTGCGGGAAATCCTCCGAGATCATCGCGCAAAAGCATTCCCTTACATCCACCGCTCCACTTTCCCTTTGCAGGATCCCGCCAGAGGATAGCCAATCCGGCTGCTACGCTGGGGAACTTAAGGTTGTGCCAGGGTTTTGGGTTCAATCCTCCATCGCCTGACTCGTGCAATGGCAGCGTTCCCGGGGTAACCGCCATCACACTCGAGATCTGGTTCAACTTTACCCCGATTGCCTCACCCAGTTCGACCCCTTCTGCATTTGAAAGCTGGAGTCGCCCGGGAGGAAGAGATCCTGCGGGTGGAGTAACCTGAACTCGACGACCTCCCTGGATTACCTCACGCCACGGAGGCTCCTGCCCTACAGCAAGAATACGAAGTGCCCGGTCACGCTTTTCGTCATCCTGGGCGAGAAGAACAGGGCCAACGAGAGTCGCGATGAGGGTAACCGTGGCAAGATATCCGCTAACGGAACGATTTGAATTCATGATTTTCTAGCGCGGGATTGAAGCATCGAATCCCCCCGATGGCAATCTGCCATCTCCGGGCAATACACGGGCTGAACATTAGCACGTAATCCTTCTACTGACAAAAAGTTCCAACCGGAGGTAATCCTACAGCCGTTATGCGCACATACATGCAAAACGGCTCCTACCCCTCCTCCCCGGCCTCCGGTGCGACATTATCCTCGCCTCCTTCTTCCCCATTCGGTTCTTCATCCACCTCGTTGGCTTTCTCCTCACCAGCTTCTCCGGATTCCTCTTCATCCCCCTCGCCAGAGACCACTCTTGCAATATCCTGCAAATGCTCCTCCCCTCGAAGGGTTACAAGCCGGACTCCCTGGGCATTACGTCCGGTCTGACGAACCTCGGAGCAGCGAATCCGGATACTCTGCCCCCCCGTAGTCATAAGCATCAATTCATCATCTTCCTCAACTGCCACAGCTCCAACCACATGACCAGTTTTCCCGGTGACCTTCATCGTTATGATCCCCTTGCCTCCACGCGTCTGGGATCGGTATTCAGAGAATGACGTGCGCTTACCAATTCCATTCTCGGAAGCGACCAGAAGAGTGCTCTGGTCACTGACCAGCGCCAAGCCTACCAGCACGTCATCTCCTGCCGGCTTGATCCCAGCCACCCCGGCCGCATTGCGCCCCATTGCACGGGCCTGCTCCTCCCTGAACCGTAAGCTGAGGCCATTCCTGGTAACCAGGACGATCTCATCATTTCCGTTTGTCAGACGCACATCGATCAACTCATTTTCTTCATCGAGCTTGATCGCAATAATCCCGTCCTTACGGAAATTCCGGAAGTCATGGAGCCCCGTCTTCTTGACCTTCCCATTACGGGTAGCAAAGAGCACGAATCCGGCATCCTCTCCGAAGGTCACATCGTCACCTTCCTCATCGAGGCGACGCTCGATACGCAACATCGCCGCAATGGATTCCTCAGGCTGAAGATTGAGGACATTCTTGATGCTTCTCCCCTTCGATGCCCGGGACCCCTCTGGAAGTTCATAGACGCGTTCCACGTATACGCGTCCAGTATTCGTAAAGAACATCAGGTAATCGTGTGCCTGAGCACTGAAAAGGTGCTCCACAAAATCATCCTCATCCTCATTTCCACCCCGGGTCTCCATTCCCCGGACTCCCTTTCCACCCCGACCCTGCAACCTGTATTCACTGGCAGAGGTTCGCTTCACATAGCCACGGTGGCTCAAGGTGCAGATCATGCCCTCATTGGCAATGAGGTCCTCAATGGCGATTTCGCCTTCATCGGGAAGGATTTCACATTTGCGGGGACTCCCGTACTTCTCCTTAACCGCCCGAAGCTCATCCTTGATAATACCAAGAACCCGAACCTCCCTGGCCAGGATGTCCATCAGGTCCTTGATCTCCTCGATAACCGAATCGTAGTCATTCTTGATCTTCTCACGCTCCAGCGCCACCAACTGGTAAAGCCGCAGCTCCAGAATCGCATTCACCTGCCTGTCAGTGAAGATATAGTTATCTCCCTGCAGACTCGGTTGCTCCCGGATAAGAACGCCCAACCCCTCTGCCGCTTCACGTGTGAAGGTGTATCCCCTGACCTTCTCCCGGGCCTCATCACGGCTCTTTGAGCTGCGGATCATCTCGATGAAATCATCCAGACGCCCCAGGGACAGGAGGAGCGCCTCGAGGGTTTCTGCCCGATCTTCCGCCTTTTCCAGAAGGTGCCGGGTCCGGCGCACCACCACTTCGCGCCGATGCTCGATATAGCAGTCCAGCGCCTCCTTCAGGGAAAGCAGTTTTGGCCGGCGCTCGTGAATGGCGAGCATGTTCACACTGAACGATGTCTCCATCGCGGTGAGCTTGTAGATCTGGTTGACCAGGACCTGGGGACGCGCATCCCGCTTGAGGGTAATCTCAATTCGGGTGTTCTCATCAGTGAGATCCCGCATCCCGGAAATGCCCACCAGAATCTTCTGGTTCACCAACTCCGCAATCCGCTGCTGGAGCGTGGCACGGTTCACTCCATAGGGAACTTCCGTGATGGTGATGATCGCGATCCCGCTATCCTTCTCATCCACCTCCATCTTTCCGCGCATCTTCACTGACCCACGACCGGTGGCGAAGTAGCTCTCGATGCCCTTCACTCCACGGATCTCACAGGCCACCGGAAAATCGGGGCCCTTCACGAACTGCATCAGCTCAGGCAAGGTGATTTCCGGGTTGTCGACCTGGGCGCAGATAGCATCCACGATCTCTCCCAGATTGTGTGGAGGAATATTGGTGGCCATTCCCACCGCAATCCCCGTCCCCCCGTTGACAAGCAGGTTGGGGAACGCGGCCGGAAAGACCGTCGGCTCGGTGGTGGTCTCGTCGTAATTTGGAACGAAGTCCACCGTTCGCTTGTCGAGATCGGCCATCATGGCCATTCCCAGATGCGTCAGGCGCGCCTCCGTGTAACGCATTGCCGCAGGCGGGTCGGCCTCGGGAGAACCAAAATTTCCCTGCCCGTCCACAAGGGTTTCCCTCATGGACCAATCCTGGGCCATGTTGACAAGAGTCGGATAGATCACGCCCTCCCCATGGGGGTGGTAATTTCCCGAGGTATCTCCGCAGATCTTGGCACATTTCCGATGAGCCTTGCCCGGGGCCAGGCCCAGATCGTTCATCGCATAGAGAATCCGCCGCTGGGAGGGCTTGAGCCCGTCCCGGACATCGGGCAGGGCACGCGAGACGATGACCGACATCGAATAGTCCAAGAAGGACTTGGATAATTCGTCCTCAACACTGATTGGTTGGATCTCGTCTTCTGTTGACATGGGGTTCTTTCTAGACATCCAGGTTCCGGACATTCAGCGCATTGTCCTCGATAAAGCGTTTCCGTGGCTCGACCACATCACCCATCAGGGTGTCGAGCATACGATCCGCTTCCAGGTGATTCTCCTCATCGAGGCGAACGCGCAGCAATTGACGCGTTTCCGGGTCCATTGTGGTACTATAGAGCTCCTTGGCGTTCATTTCCCCAAGGCCCTTGAAGCGCTTGATACTCACCCCCCGACGACCGATCTCGAGCACTCTGGCGAGGATCTCAGGAACGGAGAAAAGTGGAGTTACCGTCTCCTTGTCGTCTTCGCCTTCCACGATTTCGTAGATCGGCTGATCCAGCGAGAAGAAGTTCTCCGTATTAATACCCGCCTCTTCAAGCCGCTCAAGAATTCTGGCCACTGCGTGACTTTCGTGAAGTTCGTACCGCACCGCCCGCCGGGTAACCATGTTCCCATTGGAAGAAGAAAGCTCCTCTTCTTCCTCGGCAGACAACTCCCCTAAGAGTCGCAGGTCCCGGTTCGCATCGGAAAATTCCCGCAACCCGGACTCGCTCGAGAAGTAGTGGATACTCTCCTCATTTCCCTCTCTTACCCTAACCATGTATTCGGGAAGGGCGCCTCCCTCGCGGGCAGCCAGATAATTGGAGAAGTCCCCTCCATTCCCTTCAATGCTGTTTGAATACCGGGAGAGCGAGGAAAGGGCATCCAGAATATCCCTGAGTGCAGCAGTCTCGATGACAGCTCCACCGCCAGCCGTCCGCAACTGAACATCGTCAGCACCCAGGTCAATCAGGATCTTATTCAACTCAGCATCATCCTGGACGTATTCCTGCCTCTTCTTGCGAGTAACCAGATAAAGGGGCGGCTGTGCAATATATAGGAATCCGTTCCTGACCAGTTCCGGCATCTGGCGACAGAAGAAGGTGAGCAGAAGCGTCCGAATATGCGAACCATCAACATCCGCATCGGTCATGATGATCACCTTGTGGTAGCGCACCTTCTCCAGGTTGAAGGCACCTTCCTGCTCCCCATCCCCAATCCCAGCACCAATAGCTGTGATCATGCTTTGGATTTCCTTGTTCTGAAGAGCCTTGTGCAACCGTGCCTTCTCAACATTGATCAACTTACCCCGCAGCGGCAGGATGGCCTGGGTTCGCCGGTCACGCCCCTGCTTGGCTGATCCTCCAGCCGAATCGCCCTCCACGATATAGAGTTCACTCTTGGACGGATCCCGCTCGGAACAATCCGCCAACTTGCCCGGCAAGCCTCCACCAGACAGGGCCGACTTACGAACGGTTTCCCGCGCCTTGCGCGCCGCTTCCCTTGCCCTGGCTGCGTTAACCGCCTTTTCAATTACAGTCTTGGCGATGGAGGGATTCTCGTCGAAGTAGGTCTGGAGTCCCTCGTAAACAATCGAGCTTACCACCCCCTCGATCTCGGTATTCACCAGCTTGTCCTTGGTTTGAGAACTGAAACGCGGTTCGGGCAGTTTTACCGAGATCACCGTCACCAATCCCTCCCGCACATCATCCCCACTGAGGGATGGATCCTTGTCCTTGAGCAACTTGTTTCCCTTGGCGTACTGGTTGATCGCCCGCGTCAGAGCGGTTCGAAACCCAGTCATGTGAGTGCCCCCGTCGGCATTGGGGATCGAGTTAGCAAAACAGAGAATCTGGTCGTTATAACTGTCGTTGTATTGCAGAACAACATCCGCGAAGACGTCGTCTTTTGTTACTTTTCCGTCGTAATCCACCTCGATCTCCCGCTTGCCCTCGAGCACGATAGGATCGGGATGCACGAGGTTCTTGTTTTCTCCGAGCTGGATAACGAATTCCTCGATTCCCCTCGCATAGAAGAACGTCGTGGAATCTGCGCTCTCCGGCCGCTCGTCAACAAGATCAATTGTCAGCCCCGGATTCAGGAAAGCCAGTTCGCGCAGCCGGTTTCCCAGGCGGTTGAACTTGAATTCGATGGTATCGACAAAAATGGTCGCGTCTGGAAAGAACCTGACCGTCGTCCCGGTCTCTTCCGGGTCCACATCTCCCACTACCTGTAACGGTTCGGTAGTCTTTCCCCGTTCAAACGTAATTGCGTGTATCTTTCCATCACGCCTGACCTCTGCCTTGAACCAGTCAGACAGAGCGTTGACACACTTGGCTCCCACTCCATGCAAGCCTCCCGAGTATTTGTAGGCCCCCTGTCCAAATTTTCCGCCTGCATGAAGGTCCGTAAGCACGAGTTCCACCGCCGGGATATTGAACTTGGGATGGATATCCACTGGGATTCCTCGTCCGTTATCCGAGATAGAAACGGATCCATCGACATGGATCAGAACCTGTATCCGGTCACAGAACCCAGCCAGGTGCTCATCAATTGAGTTATCCAGAACCTCAAAAACCAGATGGTGCAACCCTCTCTCATCAGGGTCTCCAATGTACATTCCCGGGCGCTTCCGGACCGCATCCAACCCCTCCAGTTTGTCGATCTTGGAAGCGTCGTATGCCTCCTCTTTGGAGACCGTGATTCCCGACTCTTCAGCCTCCGATTCAGCATTCGGCATAGGTGGCCCAAAGGTGGTCCAGAACCCTGCCCGAAACAAGGTTCTTTCGCCTTTGAATGGCTATTTCTGGACCTTTTTTGACCCGTTTGAGGCGTCAAAATAGAGTTTTGAAAAAGGGCCTTTCGGAGCCGGTCCGGATGGGCTCCTTCTTCTGCTATCAAAGCTGCCGCTCAGTCGGATCTGCCCTGCCGTTTGCCCGGACCTCAGAGGCCATTCATACCCCGAAAGCCTATGTCTTTTTGTTCTGCTAGAGCTCAAGAACAGTCCTTTGCCAGTTCAAAAGATGCTCGGCAGGATCGGCCTCCCATGCAATCTGCTCAAGGGCCGCCCTCGAAGCAACGACTGAAGACTCCAGTTGCAACTGTTTTGCAGCCTCGTCTCTCTTGCTGGCTAGATGCTCGTAGCGCTTTTCCTGATTATTGTTCCATCGCCTCCCGGAGCCTCTCAGGCGCTCCGGCCAGTCCGATTGAGGCACCTTGCGAGCTTCTTCAATCGCTTCCTTGAGTCGCCTCGCCCGGCCACCCTTTACGTTGCGTGGAGTTACAATTTTCTCTCCCCGGGCAAGTGCGCTCGCCCAGGTAATCAGGTCCTGATTTCTCACTACCATGAAGGGAGGGCGGTCCCACTCCTTGGCCTCCGAATCACGCCAGGTCCAGAGCGCACGAAGCAGGCACAGGGCCTGAGCGTCAAGCTTACCCGCACCTCGAATACGCCATGGGTCCTCCCGTTCCATGTCACGCTTCAGGACGCGTTCCATGGCTGCTTCACAGCTTTCCTCAAACCACTCGTAGCGTCCTTTTGATCTCAGGTCATCCTCCAGGCCCCGGGCCAGTGGCAGGAGGTAGCGCACATCATTGCTGGCGTATTCACGCATCTTCTCAGGCAACGGTCGCTGTCCCCAGTTTTCCTTCTGAGAGGCCTTGCAGAGCTTCACATCAAAGAACTGCTCCACGAGATTGGCGTAACTGAAGCGCAGGATCCCAAGAAGCCGGGCAGCAATCTGGGTGTCATAGATCATCTCAGGGAGCATCCCGAACTCGCGGCGCAACAGGGTCATGTCGAAATCGGCACCGTGCATCCAGATGCTGTTGGAGGAGAGATAATCGCAAAGCGGCCCCAGGTCATCCACCTCCAGGGGATCAACCAGAACAACTTCCTCTCCCGTGGATATCTGGATAAGGCATAACTGTTCCGCATACCGATGCAGGTTGTCAGCCTCCAGATCAATTCCAGCATAGGGGGCTCCACCAGACGGCAGTCTGTCCACGAGTCCGGCAAGTTCGGCGCTGGTGGTGATCATTCGGTAACGGTCGCCCGGATCTTACCGGTGACGAGGTATTCCATCACGAAGGTTCCCGGTCGCAAAGCCTGTTTCCATTGAGCACGACACTCCCTCCCAGGAATGACCCAGTGCAGGATCGCGGCCTGCCCGTGCCTCCTTGTGGAAGGCGAGGACGCTAGAGGGCCTTACTTGATTTCCACCCTCACCCGCAGGAAGCAGGCAGGAGCAGGTCTCTCTCCGGGGAAAAGCGCGATATTTGAGACTTCCAGAGTGGTCTCGCTGTCCTCCACGATCTCGAAGATCGGATCATCCTCCGAAATCGTAGTCCAAGTCCGCAGATCCGTGCTGTATTCGAAGAAATACGCAAGGCTGGTTCCTGTGAATGGACGTTTTTCCAAGGTCGCCGTACAGCTCCCCGTCTCTACATCAAGGGCATACTGGAATGCCGGCCTGTCCTGAGGATCGGCGACATCACTCTGCAGGGCGTATTCCAGAAGGTTGATTGCCCCGTCCCGGTCAAAATCATAATCGGGTGCCCGTTCTGAACTAGGCGTGGCAAACGGGAACCCCGTGTCATCCCCGAGCCCTCCCAGGATGGCAAATCCCTCATAGGTATCAATGAACTGCACACGGAAAGACAAGTCATAGGACCCAACGTCATTCGACTGCTGGCTGCTCGCATTCGAGCGAAGGATGTTCAAGGTCGCATCCACCGAATCTCCCGGATTAAAGAAGAACGGTCCCAGCTCATAGTGATTATCCAAGGTCCCCAGGATGAATGGATTGCGGTCCCCGGAGGGGGTCCCGAGAGGATAGGGAGGGAAGACTATCGTGTCCTCCCTGGCAACAGCGTAGAGAGGTCCAAGAAGGCCTTGGTCAACTTCCAGTTCCGGCGCAGCCGGGATTCCGAATTCAAATTCCAAGGTCAGGGCATCTACCGCCTGAACCTCACCCTCATCATACTGGTCCTGAATCCAGTCTTCAAAGATCTGGCCAATACTGAACTGATCTCCCACTTCGATACTGACCGTCGGCAACTCGATCAGGTCAATGCTGAAAAGGTCCCCTGATTCCAGTCTTCCGAAAAAGTCGGTCTCGGTCTCAAGATAGGAATCGGTCGGGAAGCCCCAGTTACGAATGACATCCGAGGTGCCTGCAAGTTCCCCGCTGAGAAATTCAATACGGTAGTCCGCACCGCGCACAAGGCTCGAGAAGTCGGCAGGATCAGCCGTGGCGTTGTTGCTGGCTTCGAGGAAGTGCCGCCCGATATATCCTACTTCGAAAGTCAGATTCTCGTTTTCGGGAGTGAGAACGAATGTGTCACCAGAACTCAGGGACGGGAGAACCGGCGACGGAACCTCAACTCCCTCCACAAGATCATATGCTCCTTCAGTCGAAAGAGTGAGTTCATCCCAGATGGTTATCGGAAACCGGGTCTCTCCCGCACTCGCACCACTCGTAATCTCAAGCCGGTAAGTCTGTCCCACCTGCAGGCATTCTGGATCTCCCAGCGCGCGGTTGGTCTCCAGAATAAAGCCGTCAGAATCAACGATGCTTCCCGTTACTACGCCACCAGTGAGGTCATTCGCACTGGGAAGCACGATTTCGTTGCTGTTCAGGAGAGGAATCTCAAGAAGGAAGGCCTCCATTACCATTGAATCCTCTGCATCAAACCATTCAGGCAGATCTCCATCTGCAAGTTGCCCTCCCAGAATCGCTGCGTAGTCCAGCGCGTTATCGACAGCCTCATCAAACCTTACGGCGACATTGTCGATAGTGAGCCCGCTGAAGTCATCAACGCTTCCATCACTGACAAAGTTGAACTCGATGGTTACGGCGTTCTGGCCAAGGACCTCCGCCGGGACCGGGACACTCAGACCGGTGTAGTCGGCATCGAAGACTGTCATGTCTACGACGATGTCGACCCCCAGTTGCGAACCGTCCTCCGCGCTGATGAAGCGTATGCTTGCAGTATCATCGACGCCGTCTGCATCGCGGAAGGCATCAAAAGTAAGATTGCCTCCCGGGAAGGCACTGAAATCGATGACAGGCGAGAAGAGGGAGATATCGGAATTCACCCCGTAGTCGCCCAGGTTGGTGGACCAGGCATTGTCGGAACCACCCGCTCCCGTGTTTGGGCCGGAGGTGCCATTTGGCGCACCAAGTTCCCATACGGTATTCCCCTCCGCATCATTAACAACCGCTGCCCAGTCCAATGCCCCGCCCTCGAAATCGTCCTCGAAAAGAACTCCTTCTGCAGGACTACCCGCGCTCCAATTGGCATCCTCCAGCGGAGAACCCGTGACCCACTGCCACTCCGCTTCCTCGGAGCCTTCGTCCTCACTGTCGCTCAGTCCAAGCCACATCGAGGGCCATTCTCCATCAGCCGTGTCCAGACCAGCTGCGACCAACCGCTCATTTACGAAATTGATTTTGTCCTGGGTATTGAGGACCGCGAGCCTGCCGCCTGCCGCTTCTGCGGCTTCTTTTGCCTGGTCCCAGGTGTACCCGTCATCCCGGGTTACCACCCTGAAAAAGGTCAGGTCCCCCGAGTCCCCGAAACTGGTTACAGGATACTGCACCCCATTTTCCGTGCCAGCCAGTCGCCCGCTAGTGAAAACCAGTTGGTAGATCTTCCCCTGCTCCAGGACAGTGTCCAAGTCGAGGTCCGTCGTAATCGTGTTGAAGCAGGAAAGCCCCGTAACAGTACCGCGGGCAATGAGATCCTGCGCATAGCGGCTAGACTCCCGGCCTTCGGTGTTCAGATACTGGTTCCCCCGCATCGAATAGAGCAGGACATCCGACTCCAGTGTGTTATCCGCGCTTAGTCCTCCCCACTGAAAATCATAGAAAGTACGAGGGTCGAATTCCAATTCGCCATTTTCACCCCATTCTTCGTTGATGTTACGCCATCCCTGCGGGACAGCCCCGCGACCGGGCCAGGCGTCGGGGGTGACAAGGTGGTCCACCGGAAAGATAATCTCCCCGGGTTCCAAGTTCGACGTACTCGGCACCAGACCGGGAAGCGCAAATTTGTAGGGACCCCAAGGCACGTCGTCGTAGTGTCTTTCGAGTTCCTGATTACCGACTCCGTAGGGGCGCAGGGCCTGATACTGGGTCACCTCATAGTCATCTACGATTCCGCCAAGCACATTGTACCAGACTACCACACTGAAATCCTGCACATCAAAAATCGCGGACACATCACCATCGGTTCCCCTGAGAATCCTGGTGAATCCGGAAGGAGGGGCTGAGACCAGTTTAAATAAATCCGGCCGAAACGGCTCTATGAGCGAAGCTGGCGTAATCTCCTGAACCGACCAGAACGACCCCTGATCATTTTCCCCATCACCATCGATATCTCCTTGAGCGATGAACCCGGTCGTTCCGAGGGGACAGAACAGATTAGGCCCGATAATGAATGGCGCAGGGTGGCCACACCCGGCAAGGGTCCAAAACCCATCCACAAAGAACATATCCGTTGACCCTCCCAAGTAAAAGAGAGCCTCGGGGGCGGTCTGCCGCCATGACTTGGTGTTTACGAAATTCAGTGTCTGGGCAGACGAAAGGACGGGACCCAGAAAGAGAGTTGCCGCAAGGAGGGACTTGATGGTGGTCTTAGGCATTGGGAAGGCTTCTTTTTTCGACTCATTACACCTTATCTGCAAGCAGATTTTCGTAAACAGTGTAGTGGCAATGTGATGACAGAATAGTCTCGAAAGCCAGTATTTAGGGGCAGTGGACGCAGGAGCCGGATATCGGGGCTCAAATCATACCCCGCATGAGGAGTTCCGCATTGCTCGAATTCTTGGCCAGTTGCCTCAGGAGGGTCTCAAGAGCCTCTCCGATCGGAAGGGTGGTGAGGGACCGGCGAATCTCGATCACTCTTTCCATCTCTTCAGGATGATAGAGCCGATCATCATTACGTGTTCCGCTCTGCGGTATGTGAATGGCCGGATAGATCCGGCTCTCGGCAAGTTCACGATCAAGACGGATCTCCATGTTACCTGTCCCCTTGAGCTCCTCGAAGATAATATCATCCATGCGGCTCTCGGTCTCAACCAGGCACGTTGCCACAATTGTAAGACTTCCTCCCTCTTCCACGTTCCGGGCGGCACCAAAGAACTTTCGCGACTTCTGAAGGGCCTGCGGGCTGAGACCTCCTGTGCCAACCGGCCCTCCTCCCCGTTGCGAATTGTTGTACCCGCGGGCAAGCCGGGTCAGACTGTCGAGCAAGATCACCACATCCTTTCCAAGCTCAACAAGCCTTCTCGCTCTTTCGAGAACCAGGTCTGAAACCTGGGCGTGACGCTTGGATGGCTCGTCAAAAGTGGAACTGAACACCTCGGCTTCCACCGTCTCTTCAAAGTCCGTAACCTCCTCCGGGCGCTCATCAAGCAGCAGGACTATCAGCTTGGTCTCCGAATGATTGGACGCAATCGACTTCGCAATCTCCTTCAGGAGAATGGTCTTCCCCCCCCGTGGAGGAGCCACGATCAACCCTCGCTGCCCCTTCCCAAGAGGAGCGACAATATCAATCAATCGAACAGCCATGGAAGACGGGCGCTCCAGCACGAATCGCTCTTCCGGAAAAAGCGATGTCAACTGGTCGAAGCCCTTGGGCGCACTGAACTCGTCTGCCGGCAAACCCTCTACAGTCAGAACTTTGAGGGCAGAAAGATATTTGTCGCGGTCACGAGGCGCACGCAGCACGACCTTGACCCGCTGACCAGCACGCAATCCATGTTGTTTGAGCAGGTTCCCCCCCACATAAAAATCATCAGGAGAGGTTCGGAAGCTGCGCCGGGGATCACGCAGCATCGCGTAATTCTCCTTGGCCTGCTCAAGGATGCCTTCTGCTTCAAGCTCCGTGCCTTGCTTGGAGTAAAATGAGAGCAATTCGAAAATTAGGGCGCTTTTCCCAGCCGCACTATTGACCTTGATGGGGTAGTCCGCCGCACTCTCCAGAAGAGTCGCGAGTGAACGCTCACGAAACTCGTTCACGTCAATCTTCGCCGGAACATCGTAAGAAGGTTCCGGTTCTGGCTCGGGCTCCTTTGGCTTTTCTGCCTTCGTTTGACGCCCTTCCTCTCCACGAGAGTGACCTGCCCCATCTGAATCACCTGCCACTGTAGCTTCTTCAGCACTCTCAAGTACGACTTCCAATTCCATTGCCTGGACGACTTCGCCTTCCGTTTCCTCTTCAGGGTCAACGACGCTCTTTCCCTCCGCGCTTCGGGGAGACTTCCGCGTGGCACTCTTTTTCTTGGAAGCAGTCTTCTTGGAAGCGGTCTTCTTGGAAGCAGTCTTCTTGGAAGCAGTCTTCTTGGAAGCAGTCTTCTTGGA
>PAQU01000093.1 GCA_002709395.1 Roseibacillus sp.
CTTCGGCATGCGAATCGAATAACCCGCCCCGCCCCCGCGGTCAACATTCTCGACCGATTCAGACCTGATGGAAACACCAGGGGACCTTCCAAGGTATTACTCGCAGATAGTGGACATTCGACCCCGGGTAGCAGAAACTACCGCCGATCCATCATGAAGAACACCTTTCTCCTCATTCTCTGCCTCGTGGCAGTAGCCCCTTCGAAAGTCCAAGCTGAGACACGAAACACCACCACGAAACCAGAATACGTCGTGAGTGAATGGGCTACCGATCCTGCCATTGCGAACACCGTGGCGATCTCGATAGATGACCAGGGCAGAGCCTATGTAACTGCCGCCAGACGCCGCAAACAAAGCAGCCTTGATATCCGCAACCACCAGGACCTCGTAAAGAAGGACCTCAGCCTGACCACCGTCGAGGAACGCCGCACCTGGTATCGCGAATACCTTACCGGAAAGAACTGGATTCCTGACCGCAACAATGATGGCAAAAGGGATTGGCGTGATCTCACTGTTCAGAAAGACAGCGTAGTACAGGTCTCTGACAAGGACGGGGATGGAAAAGGTGAAGCGATTCGGATCCTTGATGAATATCACACCGAAGTTACCGGGATCGCAGCCGGGGTCCTTGCCGTGGGTTCAGATGTCTTTGTGGCCGCCGAACCCGATTTCCTCCGCTATCGTGATGCTGACCGGGACGGATTCCCTGAAGCACGCGAGGTCGTGGCCACGGGCTTTCAGGTCCACATGGGACAGGGGGGACACAATCTGAGCGGGGTAACGCTTGGCCCGGATGGAAGAGTCTACTGGTCTCTCGGGGACAAGGGACACTACGTCGAGACGAAAGAGGGTAAGGTTTACCATCAGCCCAACAGTGGCGGAATTTTCCGCTGTGAGCTGGATGGAAGCCGGGTAGAGCGTTACTCCTCCGGCGAACGGAATGCCCAGGAACTTGCCTTCGACGCCCATGGCAACCTCTTCAGCATGGATAATGATGGAGATTACCCGGGCGAGAAGGAGCGGGCCCTCTATATCACGGAAGGAAGCGAACATGGCTGGCGCCTCAACTGGCAATGGCTGCGCAAACAGGATTTCACAAGGATCAGCGGAATCCCTGCCTACAATCCCTGGATGGACGAGCGTCTCTTTCTACCCGATAGGGACGACCATGCCGCCTATCTGACTCCTACTATTGGAAACTTCGGACCGGGGCCATGCGGATTCGCTGCCAATCCCGGAACCGCTCTTTCTCCCGACCTCAGTGACTGCTTCTTCATGACCAATCAACAGGGTCAGATTCGCGTTTTCCGGTTTGTCGAGAAAGGCGCCTCCTTCGAGTTCAAGGAGCAGGCAGCAATCAAGGGAGGAAGAAGTAATACAGGCCTCGCGGTGGGACCGGACGGGGCTCTCTACTCAGCCTGTTACGGTGGTGGCAGAGGATCAATTTTCCGCTTTGACGTAACCGAGGAGCACCAACACCCCGCCCGCGAGGAGACCCGGAACATCCTGTCCCTTTCTGCCGACAAGACCACACCGGAAACCCTCCGGGAATGGCTGGCTCACCCCGACCAGCGAGTTCGGATGAAGGGGCAATTTGAACTGGCGCACCGGTCCCTGCCCGATGCCTTTCTTCAGGTCCTTCGCGACCCCAAAGCTGGCCGCCTTGCCAAACTTCACTCCATCTGGGGCATCGGACAGATCTCCCGCAGAAACCCCGCCGCCCTTTCCTTCCTTGAACCTGCCTGGAACAGTAAAGATCCGGAGGTCGTCGCTCAGTGCGCAAAAGTCGCGGGAGATATTCCCGGACATCTCGAGAAGGTTGATGGATTGCGCAAACACCTTCTCGCCGCACTCAGGCACGAATCTGCGCGCGTCCAGTTCTTCAGCGCCATTTCCCTCGGAAAGCACGAAGTCCGGGAAGCTGGCCCCGAGTTGATCGAGTTCCTTGCGACTGGCGGCTCCCGCGACCCCTACCTGAGACACGCAGCCATGATGGGAGTGAAGGGAGCTCTCTCTCCTGCCGAACTCGCCGGACTTCACTCTCATGAAAACCGGACCGTTCGGCTTGGGGCGATCGTCGCCCTGCGAAATCTCAAGTCTCCCGAAATCACCGCCTTCCTGAAGGACAAGGACGAACTCATCCTGCTGGAAGCCGCACGGGCCATCCATGATGACCTGTCTATTCCAGAAGCACTACCTGCCCTTTCCGAGCTCCTCAGTCGCCCTGGACTCAAGAACGAACCTCTCATCCGCCGGGTGATCAATGCCGCCTTCCGGGTCGGCACCTATCCGGCCCTCCTTCAACTGGAAAGCTATCTCAAACGCAACGAGGGATCGTCCAAGATGAAACGAACCGCACTGGCATCGATCCTCTGGTGGTCCCAGCCGCCGGTTCTCGATGCTGTCGAGGGGCGCTACCGGAAGCACGCACCCCGGGATACCAAGCCTGTCAATGAGGCTCTCTCCAGACTCAAGCCCATCATCATGGAAGACAATGAACTCCGTGAGGTACTCCTCAACGGAGTATCGGTTCGAGGCGAGGCGAGCTGGCTGGAGGGAACCAGCGAGCACTTTGGAAAACTGGCTCCACCCCTGCAAATGAAGGTCCTGGAGGGCCTCGCCAGAATCAACTCCCCCGACCTGAGGAAATTCGTAGAGGCCGCCCTCTCCTCCAGCGACCCAAAAGTCCGGGAAAAGGCACGCGACTATGCCGCCCAGGCTGGCGTTCCCATGCTGGAACTTCTTCTCGGAATCCTTGCGAAAGAAGGGTTTTCCGGCAAGGGGAAGGCCATTAAGCAACTGGCTGAGGAAAAGGATCCAAGAGCGCAGCAAAAATTCGCGTCCCTTGTTGAGCAGTATCGACAGGGCGAGGCTGCTCCTGAATGGAAACTCGAATTATGGCAGGCCGCCCGGGCGAAGGGGATCGAACTGCCTGAAACCCCGGATCGCCTTGAATACGGGGGAAACGCCCAGCGAGGCAGGGAGATCGTAAGTAATCATGCCGCCGCCCAGTGCATTCGTTGTCATAAAATTGGCAAGGAAGGAGGAAAACCATCCACCGAGATCACCATTGGCCCCGAGTTGACCACCATAGGAAAACTGCGTGACCGTAAGCACCTGGTAGCTTCGCTCCTCACCCCCAGCAGCGACATTTCCGACGGCTTTGGTGTGGTTGTCCTGAAAACCACCGAGGGCGAGGAAGTCTCCGGAATTCTGACTAAGAAAACCGACCTCTTCTGGAGCATTACCCTCGCCGACGGAAAAAAGCGCAACTTTCGCCCGGCCGAAATATCCAGTCACATCCTCACTTCAACCATGCCTCCGATGGGGGCTCTTCTCAAACCGGAGGAAGTCAGGGACGTGGTGGAGTTTCTTGCCAGTCTGAAATAAACGCTCCCGGCTCCTAGGAGCCCAGACTCCAGGTCGCCTGTCGCAGAACGGCCCGAGGAGAACCTGCCATCTTCTCATACCATACCGTCACCAACTTCCCATCATCCCGCTCGATCGTCGAGGGATAGCCCAGGTCATGTCCCAGGCCGTCGTCTGAAATTGTAATGGGGGGTGACCAACTCTTCCCTTCATTGTCGCTGATGCGGACCTGATTACCAAAAGGCCTGCGGCGATAACCATAACTCATGAGTAGCCGTCCATCCCTGAGGCGCAGCAGGTGAGATGGCAGCCCCCATACCCCTGTCACATGTGGTTCGCTCCAGGTCTTTCCTCCATCAGACGACTCGCATTGCAGGGTTTCTCCGACATTGGCAGGATTATGATTACGGATCTGGACTATGAGCCCATTCGCAGTCTCGACCGCATGAAGTTCATGGTAGTCACTGTGATCGTCTCCCTTCCTTGTTGGGATATCCGCCAGCCATTTCCAGGTTTGGCCGTCATCGTTTGACTCGCAGACCCCGACTTTTTCTCCGGCAGTCCACAATGCCTTCCCTGCATAAAGAAGACGTCCATCACTTAACTGCACCGGACCGTGCGGACTGTTCACCGGCACCCGGTAACGCCCCGAAAAAGTGAGCCCTCCGTCAACCGAGCGGATCATCCAGGTCCCCAGAGAAGCATTGCGACCTTCAGCATCGGCCCG
Source organism: Roseibacillus sp. (assembly GCA_002709395.1). GTDB lineage: Bacteria > Verrucomicrobiota > Verrucomicrobiia > Verrucomicrobiales > Akkermansiaceae > Roseibacillus_B. Next base: position 4,097 of record PAQU01000093.1, read on the forward strand.
CTCATGAGCACCTTGCCAGCGCTCCCCCTTTCCCTTCATATACGGCTCGTAGGCAAGGGATGTGAAATTGGTGATGAGTATACTCCCCTTGGCAGTCTCAAGAACCCCCGCATCTCGGTCGTCAATGGGGCCGTCCATTACCACTCTCGGAAAACTCCAGCTCTCCCCTCCATCGGTCGAGCGCATGAAGTCCGTGCGTCCAAATGGACAGACGTGCGCCTCCCTGCCCCCTGAACAAACGAGCATTAGGTCTCCATTTCTTCTCCGGGCAAGAGTAGGCCATCCGTGATAGAGGTTCGGCAACTGGCTCACTACCTTTCTCTCAACAACCTTTGCTGCTGGCGCCGCCCGACCGGAGGCTGCCGCAAGAAAGGAACCCGTGGTTGCAGCGGAAGAAACCAGGAACGAACGACGCCTCATGATTTCCAGATAAACTGAAGATACCGTCCGCAGCCAATCATTTCTGCAGGGCAACCACAATCGCGCCACCAACCGCAAGAATAACACCAAGGACCTTTCGCCCTGTCAGCCGTTCCCTTAGAAAGAACATCGCCAGGATTACGATGAATACCGTGGAGAGCTGGTTGTAAATCGCCGCTCTTCCAGCCGTTGTATACTTGAACCCCGCGGTCCAGAACATGGTTCCCATGAAGGGGCCGAGAAAGCTCATTGGAATCATGATCTTCCAGATATCGCGACGGGCAAATCCCATGAATACCCGGCGGGGCGAAAGGCACAGCGACCCGACAACGGACAGCACAATGGTGGCAATCAGGAAACGATACGCTGATATCCAGACTACCGAGTGCTCCCTGATGACATCCCGGACCATGAGAATCCCGAAGGCCATGATCAGATGGGAACTCACTGCCATGGCAATTCCCACCACCAGATCCCGCTGACTTTTTACATCCTCGGTCTTGCGCATCCCGATTCCCACGCCAGCAACCACTAGAGCTCCACCCAGCAACTCCCAGTTTCCCAGCATCTCCCCAAAGAGAAGATACCCCACCGCGACCATCGACGGAGAATAGATCACCCCCGCAAGGGCCTGCAGACTCGCCCCGAGACGGTTCAGGGCTGCAGCATAGAGAGTATCCGCAATCGTTATACCGAGAACCGCACTTACTGCCAGCCGGAGATAATCGCGAGCGGGCACAGAAGGAAAAAAGGATTCACCGACTACAGGAATGGCAATCAGAAAAAAGATACTGGCCGCCCCACCCTTGAAAACTGTCAGGGCTACCGGCGGAATCTGAAACCCCGAGATCCGCATCAGGATGACGCAGCAGGACCAGACCAGCGCGGCCATGACTGCAAAGATTTCACCCTCGTTCATTGCTCGATGTCTGGGAGCCGGGAACCTGTCCCTTCAGGACCGGACTGGCAAGCACAGGACCAGATCATTAACTACTCAGGGTGTGGATTGCCCTCCGACTCAAATAACTTCACACTCACTGTCATGAACAGACTGCTTCTTCCCCTCGTCATCGCGCTCCTGGGGCTCCTCCCCTCCGTGGGAACGGGAAAACAGCTCCCGCTCCCGGGGAAATCGTTCCAAGTACAGGGGCAGACCGCCTTCCTCATCCTTCCCGGACAGAACCAGAAACAGGAAAGCCCAATCCCCTGGGTCTGGTATGCCCCCACCCTTCCCAACCTTCCCGGCAAGGAGGAACGATGGATGTTCCAGCTCTGGCTGGACCAGGGAATCGCAATTGCAGGCATCGACGTGGGAGAATCTTACGGCAGCCCTGCCGGCCGCAAGCTCTACAACTCCCTGCATAAAACCCTGGTGGCTGATCATGGCCTGGCCCCGCGGGCCTGCCTCCTCGGGCGGAGCCGCGGCGGCCTGATGCTCTACAACTGGGCCTCCGAGAACCCGGATAAGGTTGCCTGCATCGCAGGAATCTATCCCGTCTGCAATCTGGCAAGCTGGCCCGGACTAGCCAGAGCCTGCGGGGCCTACGGATTGAGCGCAGACGGATTAGGAAAGACTCTTGAGGATCACAACCCCATCGACCGTCTCTCTCCGCTGGCAAAGGCAATGATCCCCGTCTTCCACATCCACGGCGACAAGGACCGGGTCGTTCCACTCGAAGCTAATTCAGGAACTGTAGCAAAACGTTACGCCAAGCTCGGGGGAACCATGACCCTGAAGGTAATCAGGAACCAGGGACATAACATGTGGACTGGCTGGTTCCAGGACCAGGATCTCGTTGACTTCGTGATCACCCACGCAACAGACCGCCAGAAATGACCGCGTGCAGATCATTTCACCGGCGAGTCCAATTTTTAAGCGAGACACTTTCTGTGCTCCCTTTACCGGCCCTCATCACCCTGATTTCCTCACTGTCGGCATTCCCCCTGTTATCTGCCAAAGACTCAGGAATTGAGAATGAACCCGGCAATCCCGCCCGGGAAATAGAAAACCTTGGAGGACACCTTTTCAAGAGTCCTCAAAGCGGAAAAGTCGTCGAGATCAGTCTCAACGGAGCCCGCAATCTGACGGATGAAGACCTCATTTACCTTAGCTCATACAGGTTTCTCACCGACCTCTCACTGGAGCGAACAACGATCACCGGCAGCGGCTTTGTTCATCTCGCAAAACTCGAAAAACTGGAGTGGCTCAATCTCTGGCAAACTCAGGTCGATGACAGGGCCCTCGCTCGAATCGCGGGACTAAAGAGCCTCAAGCACCTCCCCATCGGCAGCACCAGAATCACGGATGCCGGGCTCAAGCACCTTCGTAAGATGCCGAATCTCATCTACCTTGGCCTGCGCGATACCGGCATAACGGATGCCGGAGCAGTCAACCTCGTAGCCCTGCCCGCCCTGCAGGAACTCAACCTAAGGAATACCGGAGTCACCGACAAATGCATCGATTCTCTTCTCCGGATCAAGACCCTCCAGAAGCTCTGGCTCGGAGAAACAGCTATCTCTGCCATGGGCTTCAAGCGACTCCGCTCGGGCCTGCCACGGTGTAAAATAGACCTCACCGGGAACTAGGAGAAGAGCAACTCTCGGAATTCAGAGTCCTCCGGCCCCGCTGCCCCGGACAAACCACATCACCGAGTCATTTCCCGGTTATGGCATCGCGCAGGATCTGGACCGTATGCCGCACCTTGATCCCTGAGTTCAATTTCACCAAGTGCATCTTAAGCTGGGTCAAGCACCCGATATTACCACTGGCAACGACCTGCGCTCCACTACGCATCACCGCCCTCGCCTTCTGTTCACCGAGGGAGTAGGCCACCTCCGGCTGATCAATGTTATAAGTGCCTGCCGATCCACAACAGAGGTGGGCATCGCGTAATTCCACGAGCTCCACCCCCGGGATTCTCTGAAGCAATCGGCGGGGCTCACTACTTACCGACTGCCCATTGGCGAGGTGACACGCGTCGTGATAAGCTATAGTTGTCCTTTGTCCGCTTTCCGGAATCTCGCCCGGCAGACCCAGTCGCTCAAGGTAGACACTGATATCCATTACTCGATCGGCCAACTCCTCCGCCCTCCCCTCGTCATTCGTTCCCTTGAGGATCAAGGGATACTCCTGGACTCCGGAACCGCAACCTGCCGCGTTGGTAATCACCGCATCCACTTCCGGAAAAGCCTCCAGATTACGTCGGGCAAACTCCTTGGCCGCCCGATGATCCCCCACATGCCAGGAAAGGGCTCCGCAACAGGTCTGCTCCCGAGGCACCAGAACCTCTACTCCCCAGCGAGTCAGCACCTCAATTGTGGCCATGTTGATGTCAGGATCCATGACCTGCTGGGCACATCCGGATAGAAGCGCCACGGTAGCCCGATGCGCTCCCTGAGCCTCATATCGTTCCTGTAGTTTTCTTGCCCTCGGAAGGGACGAAGGCAGAAGCTCCAGCATCGCGCGCATCGACCCCGGCAGGGTGGAGGCCAAAGGTCTGGCGAGGCTCGCCATTCTTGCCGCCACCCGGAACCGGTCCGGATGAGGAAGGGTCCAGGACACCAGTCGACGTCTCAACTTCTCCCCGATGGAGCGCTCCCTCTGATCTTCCGCAAGGGCACGAAAAGGACTGATGAGATTCCGGTATTCCACTCCTGATGGACAGGCAGGCTCGCAGGCAAGGCACCCGAGACATGCGTCCAGGTGAGGCAGCGCCTCCTCCATTTCCAATGCACCTTCGAGAACCTCTTTCATCAGCACGATACGACCCCGCGGTGTATCGGCTTCCTGTCCCAGTTCCCCATAGGTCGGGCAGGCTGCCAGACAGAATCCGCAGTGCACACAACTGCGCACGGCCTCCTCCATGGGCTCTCCAAACGGGCCAATCTTCTCGGCATCGATATTATGCAGCATCGATATTCTCCCCCATTACTTTGCCAGTTCAAATCTCTGGAAACCGCCCATCAGGGTCAAGGGCCTCCTTCACCAGTCCGGAAACTATATCCACCTTTCTCTGACCCAGCCACGGACCATCAGGCCTCTCCCCCCTGAGGATCAATCCTGTCATTGCTTGCTCTCTGAGAAATTCCTCAACCGCCACCAACGCCTTCTCCCCGAAAGAAAGCCATGCCACGTTTCCCCCCGAAGAAACCCGGCATTCGACCATTCCCCCGCAATCGTCGACCCACTCTGCCAGCAAAATGACTCTCGCCAAAGAGACTGGCACCTTCACCAGAAACATCCCTTCGGCCCACGAGACTTCCCGCCGGACACTCCACTCCATTTCATCAGCGGGCATTACCTCCCCGGGCCAGCAACCCTTGACCTCCTCGCAGATCTGACTGATTGCCTGCTGCTCAGGGCCGTCAAATCTGAGCCAGATCACCTTCTCCCCGGGGTCGTAGTCAAGCGTGTCAGCTTCCCACCGGGACAGGGAAATCTCCCTCAGGCGCTTCACCGCGGCTTCGTGGTCCGGGCACATGATCTTCAGGCTGATTGACTCGGATGGCTGTGGAAAAACCTTGAAGGTAAGTTCGGTCATGATTCCGAAACGACCCATGCTACCTACCATGAACTTCGGCAAATCGAAGCCCGCGGCGTTCTTAACCACTCGACCTCCAGAACGCACCAGTTCTCCCTTTCCATCCACGAACTGCACTCCGATCAGGAAATCCCGCAACCCTCCATAACGAAACCTCCCCGGCCCGGAAGCCCCCGAGGCCACCGTTCCACCCAGCGTCGCCCCTGCTTGGGGAAAAAGTGGATCAAAGGGCATATACTGCCCCTTCTTGGCCAGCACCTGGGCCACCTCCTCCACGGGAGTGCCAGCCTTCACCGTCACTGTGTAATCGGAAGCTTCGTATGCTGTAATCCCTGAGAGTTGGCTCAATTCCAACTCCTCTCCCCGACCCACCAATGCTGACTTGGTACGCCCTCCCACCGCACAGACTCGTGGGTGAGACTTCACCGCTTCCGCCACCTCCTCCGCACTGACAGGACTGACCGCCATTATTCCCGCGATATTATGCCCGCCTCCTCAAGCGGATGCAGCCCGGACTGGGACAACGACGGGGCCTCCTTCCCCGGAAACATCTTCCCGGGATTAGCTACCTTGTCGGGATCAAAGGCGGTCCTTACCCGCTTCATGACCTCGATATCATATGGCGAGAACATTCCCGGAAGATAATCCCGCTTTTCCATTCCTACTCCATGTTCACCCGTGATGGAGCCACCCATTTCAACGCACATCTCCAGGATACGCCCGGCCAGTTCCTCAGCTCTCTCCAGGCCCTCTTCCTCCCGACCATCATAAAGGATCAGCGGATGCAGATTCCCATCACCCGCATGAAACACATTAGCGACCCGCAGCCCGGTTTCCGCTGACAATTCACCGATTCTGCGCAGGGCTTCGCCAAGCCTGTTTCGAGGCACCACTCCATCCTGCACGATAAAGTCCGGACTCAGTCTCCCGACCGCGGAAAAGGCACTCTTCCTCCCCTTCCAGATCGTCATGCGCTCGACCGGATCCGCCGCAACCCGGGTCTCAAATGAACGAGTCGCCTCCAAAACCTTCTCAAGCCTGACCCGCTCCGCGGCCACCTTCCCTGCCGGTCCTTCCAGTTCAACAATGAGCACAGCCTCAGCTCCCACTGGATATCCGCACGCCACTGCCGCCTCGGCGGCCTCGATCGCTAGAGAATCCATTATTTCAAGGGCTCCGGGCAGAAGTCCCGAATCAATGATTTCAGATACCGCATGCCCAGCCTCTTCAAGGGAGTGATAGCCCACCAGCACCGTATGAAAACACTCCGCCTTCGGAAGAAGGCGCAGGGTAAACTCCAGTCCTACGCCAAAAAGCCCCTCCGAACCGCAGAAGAGCCCGGTGAAATCCGGCCCCACCTGTTCACGGCTGCGGCCACCAAACTCCACTAGCTCCCCGGACCCCAGCACCGCTTTCATCCCCAAAACGTGATTGGAGGTCATCCCATACTTCAGACAATGAGCTCCACCGGAGTTAAACGCGACATTGCCACCGATCGTGCAGATCGTCTGGCTTGAAGGATCGGGAGCGAAATGGAGACCGTGGGGCTCCGCCGCCCGACTCACATCAAGATTGATCACTCCCGGCTCTACAACCGCCACCCGGTCAACCGGATCAATCTCAAGAATACGATTGAGTCGGTTGAGCGTGATCACAATGCCCTCCTCGACAGGGAGGGACCCTCCCGAAAGAGAGGTCCCGCTTCCCCTGGCCACGAATGGCACAGCATGCTGACGACACCATTGCACCACCTTGACAACCTCCTGGCCGGTCTCAGGGACAACCACTGCGCGCGGCTTGGCCCGGAAGGCCGTCAAGCCATCTGACTCATAGGCTGCGAGGTGCACATCACCGGTCAGCACCCGGTCAGGCGACAACAACGCTGTAAGCGATTCGATCATTCCATCACCTCGCCAAGCGCTGCCAGCAGGAGATCCACGTTTCTCCGGGTAGCCGCATGCCCCATCAACCCGATGCGCCAGGCTTTTCCGGCAAAAGGCCCGAGTCCGGCACCAATCTCAATGGAATATTCGCGAAGCAGGCGACTCCTGACCGGTCCATCCTCTACCCCATCCGGAATTCTGACGCAATTCAGGGTATGCAGGGAACTCTCTGGGATATAGGAAATACCCAGTTCTTCCAACCCACCACGCAGGCGTTCATGCACCACTCGGTGCCTCTCGAAGCGCTCTTCCAATCCCTCCTCGAGGACCATTGCCAACCCCTCACGCAACCCATAAACCATGTTGATTGGTGCAGTATGATGGTAGGCCCGGGCTCCACTGCCCGAGTAATAGTCCCTGAGCATGGAGACATCAAAATACCAGCTCTGCACCTTGCTCTGGCGAGCATCCATCACCTCCAGAGCCCGCTCAGAAAATGATACCGGAGACAAACCGGGAGGACAGGAAAGACACTTCTGTGTCCCCGAAAAAATCGCATCTATCTCCCAGTCATCAACGTTGACGGGATGACCTCCCAGGGACGTCACCGCGTCAACAACCAGGAGCATCCCGGCATCGTGCACCATTCTGGAGACCTCCTCCAGCGGCTGGTGGACACCCGTCGAGGTTTCCGCATGAACGATGGTCACAAGACGGGATTTCGGGTGCGACTCCAACGCCTCGCCCAGGGCCTCTCCGCTGATAACATCCCCCCACTCTGCCTCTACCGTATGGACCGTCGCTCCGCAGCGCTCCATGATGTCCTTCATCCTGCCTCCAAAAACCCCGTTGATGCATACGATCACCTCATCACCCCGCTCCACCAGGTTGCTCGCAATAGCCTCCATTCCCGCCATCCCAGTAGCCGAAACCGGAAAGGTCAGCGCATTCGTAGTTCGGAATACCCTGCGAAGCATGCCACAACACTCATCCATGATCTCGATATAGTCTGGATCAAGATGCCCCATCGTTGGCGACCCGAGAGCCTTCAGCACCCGCGCCGGAACGGTGGAAGGCCCTGGCCCCATCAGGATACGCTCCGCCGGGTTCAATTGCGTGAATTCACTCATTGCCTGACATCATCCACTTCCTGAGACCCCGCTTGCCAGTCCAAAAACGACCAGCGCAGGATGCGGTCCAGTTTGCCGCAATGATTTCCGGTTACCTCTTCTTCTGAGGCAACGAGGAAACGACTCCGAGTTCACGCAACCCCTGAGCGGTCCAGCGGTGCTGGGCGCGAAACTCGTCATTATCCACTTCGCTCTGCATGAGATCCTCCCAGATTGAGACCGATTCCCGCAGATAATTAACCGCTTCATCTTCCTTCCGCGCATCCTGAGCCGCCCGACCCAGATCTCCGGTCAGGTAGGCCAGCGACCGCTTGAGTTCGCGGGATGTAGGGTAACTCACTTTCTGCGCGATCAAATCGATGAACGTCTGGCGGGCCTTGGCTCCCAGAGGAAGCGCTTCAGCATGCTTCCCTTCAGCGCTCAGCAATCCACATTGCTGCCACGCAAGAATTCCCAACCTGAAACGGGTCGCCGGGTTCTTTGAATCCCGGAGAAGCGATGCTTCAGCATGTGCCTGGCCCTCCCTTACAAGTCGCAACGCCTCCTTGGGATGCCCCGTCCCCGCCCTGCAGGCAGCCAGCACACTCTTCAGGGAAGCCAGCTGGTTAAGCGCGCCGGCACGCTCCTCGGGATTCGCAACCGCCGTCTCCAGCAGTTCAAGGGAACGGGCCGCAAGATCTCCCGCCCGGTCCAATTCGCCCTCCTCCAGCGCTGACTGGGCAATCGCAGACAACGCCGCGGAAAGCTCGACCTGGACATCGGCCCTGTTCGGTTGAGCTTCGAGCAACTCCATCAATTCAACCGCAGCCTGCTCCCGCAGAAGAATGGCAGCATCCACCTCTCCCGCACCCGTTGCAGCCTGGGCTGCAGAACTGTAGCCGCGCGCACGCCAGATGCGCAATGCAGAGAGAGAAGGCTGCTCTTCGCACAACCGATTCATCTCCGTGAAGGCGCTACGATAAGTCTCGAGCGCAGAGGCGTCATCCCCATTGCGGAACTGCATCCGCGCCTCCGCGATGGTCAGGGCTGACTCGAGTCGCCTCGTCTGTCGTTCACCTTCCGGGAGCGACGCGAGGACTGCTGCAGTATCTGCCAGCTCCTCCGGGGTTACTTCCGTCTCCGGATCTTCCGAAGCAAGGAGGCATACCAGCACCCGGGTTCGGGCCAGTCGCTTCTGGACATCAGGGTCTGTGACCGCGGCTTCACCCAGAACCTCCTGCATCTTTTCCCGGGCCAATTTTGGCTTTTCGCTTGCGAGAGCAACCTCGGCCAGTGCCAACTTGAGACGCCAGGCATTCTTGCGAACTTCTTCTGGCAACTCCTGAAGGACCGCTAATTGACGCTCAAGCTTATCCTCCAGCATCGAGAGACGCCCCAGTCGCCCTTCGAGGGTAGGAAGTTGTTCCGACCCCCGCTCAAGAGACCACGAGAGCAGCTTGTCACTCAGTTTGTGCGCCTCCATCAGATCGGTCGCCATTTCCTGAACCGCCGCCGCCTGCTCCTCGTTGACCTTCTCCAGCTCGTTGCGGTCCGCCAGCATGTCGAGAAACTTCTGGCGCTGCTCCCGTAATTCTCCCGGGTCGACCTCAGGTTTCACTTCGACCTCCTTCACGACCTCGACCTCTACCACCTCGGGTTTTGGGTTTTCCTTCCCTGACATCTTGTAGATCAACGCGGTCCCAAGTGTCACACAGGCTGCGATCCCGATTCCCGTTGCCGCCTGCCAACCCTTCTGCCGGCGCTCAATACCATCTACGCGCTCCTGATCTGCCTCGGCCGTAAGGCGCTGCTGACGCGCATTCGCGATAGCCTCCAGCGCCCTCAACACTTCGCTCATGTCCCCGTAACGCTTCCAGGCATCAAGGTGCAGGCAACGCTCGATCACGAGTCGACCTTCTTCCTCCTCTCTGGTCGGAGCCACTCCCTTCCACTTGGCCAACCGGGTCTTCTCCAACTTCAGAGCCATGCACTCACAGTCAGCCTCTACCCCACGTCTCCGCTGCTCTCCAGCCGCGGGAGCAACATTCTGAAAGGTATCATCACAGCGCGGAAAAACCCCATTCAGGAGCCGAAAAGCCAGTGTTCCAAAGGCATACACGTCCCATCCATAACCCGCTCCTTCCAGGTAGCCCTCCGGATTCATAAGCTGCTCCGGTGGCGCGTAGAGCAACGCATCGGTATACGAGAGCTCCTCCAGTCCCGGCATCAATCCCTGAGCATAGTCGGAAAGGAGGACCCCATCGTCAGAATCGAGAAAGATATTCCCGGGTTTGAGGTTACCGTGGGCCACCCTCCGACGATGGAATTCTGCAAGAACCTGCGCCATGCGGCGGATCAGCATCCAGGATCCACGCTTTCCAAGATAATCGCCAAGGCTGAGCTGCAGGGTCCGGGGAACGAAACGTTCTCCCACTCCCTGAATAACACGGTCTGCCATCAGGCCTCCAATCAGAAGGAAAGGCTCCTTCTCAAGGGAATGCGCAATCAGCGGAACCGTCGCCTTGGGAGGGGTTGCCTGATAAAGCCGATTGATCCGGTTAACCAGCAAGTCGGCGTTAACAGACTTGGGATCAAGGATTTTAACCGAAACCAAACTGCCTGAATCGTGCCGCGCGGTATAGACTGTTCCACACGCCCCCTTCCCGATCAGTGTATCAATCCGATAACCGGGAATTTCGGGGAGGCTCATATGAAATACTAGGTGCTTCGCGAGGTAATCGGACAGGAATGAGGTGGAGTGAAAGTTCACCCTCCCCAGAGTCGTAATCCGATAAAGTGATGCAGTTTATAGGATTGATCTTTAGAGAAATTTAACATCTCCTTTCGTTTAGAACCATGAAAAAAATACAGTGCCCCGGCAACCCCCTGGCCCAGGATTACTCCCGCCGTGAATTCCTCTACGTCGGAATGCTCGGAAGCCTGGGACTTACCCTGCCACAGTTTCTCAAGATGGAGGCTCAGGGGGCTCAGAAATTTTATGAGACCCGGGAAGGGGTGGCTAAGTCAGTCATCAATATTTTCCTCCCAGGTGGTGCCGCCCATCAGGAGACCTTCGATCCCAAGTATCTTGCCCCCACCGAGTACCGTGGTCCCATGGGAACGGTTAATACCGCCATCAAGGGAGAACGCTTCAGCCAGCACCTAGACAATCTCGCCAAGATCGCTGACAAAATCACGGTGATCCGCTCCATGGCTCATGGTGAGGCTGCTCACGAGAGAGGCACCCATAACATGTTCACGGGCTACCGCCCCTCCCCGGCCCTGGAGTATCCTTCTATTGGATCGGTGGTTTCCCACGAGCTTGGCCCCCGAAACAACCTGCCGCCCTACGTCTGCATTCCCAGCGTTCCTAATACCTTTGCCAACTCGGGATACCTCTCCTCGGCATATGGACCGTTTGCCCTTGGGAATGACCCCAGCCGAAAAGACTTCAAGGTCCGCGACCTTAACCTTCCCTCCGGAGTTGACGACAAGCGCTTCAACCGGCGGCGTTCTCTTCTCGAAACTGTCGATTACCACTTCAAGTCGCTTGAGGAGTCCGACGCCCTCGCATCAATGGACGCCTTCTATCAGCATGCTTACGCCATGATCTCCTCCCAGAAGGCCCGCGAGGCTTTCAATCTTCAGGCCGAGGACCAGAAGATGAAGGAACGCTACGGGGTAAATGCCCCCGGCCAGCGCATGCTTCTTGCCCGACGCCTCGTGGAAGCGGGAGTCCGCTTTGTCTCCATGACTGCAGGCGGATGGGATCACCATGACAACATCAAGGGAGCCATCGAAGGAAACCTCCCGCCTGTCGACCAAGCCGTCGCCGCCCTCATCAGCGACCTTGATGAACGCGGACTGCTCGATTCCACCATGGTTCTACTCACCTCGGAGTTTGGAAGAACCCCCAAGATCAACAGCAATGCAGGCAGGGACCACTGGCCCAGAGTCTTCTCTGTCATGCTGGCGGGCGGCGGTGTCAAACGGGGAATGATTTACGGGTCGTCAGATGCCCTGGGGGGCGAACCCGAGGAAGACCGGGTCGAGGTCGAGGACCTGGCCCAGACCGTCTACAATCAACTCGGGATCACCGGGGACAAGGAACTGATGGCCCCCGGAGACCGGCCGATTGAAATCGTCGATGGAGGACGCGTAATCGATGAAATTCTCGAGAAGAAAGCGTAGCAGCCCTCCCCTGCGTCGATACGGCAATCCGCGGAATCACTTCGTGAATTCCCTCCTGAAGAACGGCAAGGCCGAGGAGAATTTTACCATTAACCAATCCTCGCCCCCCGGGGGCAGGGATCAAACTGACGTATGCCAATGAGACTTTTCTCTCTCCGAACTCCGCTGGGTGCTCTGCTCTCCATCTTTTTATCTCTCCCTGCATTCTCCTTTACTCCATCCATCGGCACCATCCAACCGCGCGGAGGCCAGCGGGGCACGGAGATGACCATCCGCCTCAGCGGGGATCGACTCTATGAACCCCAGGAAATTCTTCTCTATCAGCCCGGCATTACGGTCACGAAGCTGGAGAAAGTGGGAGATCAGCACAAGGCCGTCAAAGCCACGATCTCCATCGCACCCGACGCTCCTCTCGGCGAACACATGATGCGTCTCCGGTGCAAGGGAGGGATAAGCTATCAAAGAAGTTTCTGGGTTGGTGAATACCCCACCGTGATGGAAAAACGAAGCGAGGATGGCAGCCGCGACCTCAACAGCAACTTCAACGAACCTCAGGAGATACAGATCAACCAGACCGTCCAGGGCGTCGCTGACCGGGAGGATGCTGACTATTATCTCCTCCAGTGCCGGAAGGGACAAAGACTCTCCGTCGAGGTCGAGGGCATGCGACTCGGCCGCCTGCTCTTCGACCCCTACGTGGCCATCCTGAACAAGGACCGCTTCGAACTGGCATCAAGTGATGACACCGCTCTGCTCTTCCGGGACTGCGCCGCCTCCATCATCGTGCCGGAAGACGGCCCCTACACGATCCTTGTTCGTGAATCCTCCTACCAGGGAACCGGCGCCTGCCAGTATCGTCTCCACGTCGGCGAATTCCCCCGCCCCACCGCAATCTACCCTCCCGGCGCCAAGCCCGGGCAAGCACTGGATTTCACTTTCGTGGGAGATCCAACTGGCGACCTGGTAAGCAAGATCGACATCCCCGGAAAGAGCCCGAATTACCGCGCCTTCGTCAAGAGTGGCGAGTGGCTTACACCTTCTGGCCTTCCGGTCCGAATCAGCCCTCTCCCCTATCACAACGAGGTAGAACCGAACGAAGGCAGCAAGGAAGCGACCCCGACCGAAGCTCCTGCTATTCCGGTTGCCTTCCATGGAATCCTTTCCAAGAAGGAGGACAAGGACTGGTTTCGCTTTACAGGAAAGAAAGGCCAGAGACTCCGCGCCCAGGTCTTCGCCCGCCAACTTCGCTCACCTCTTGACCCCTATATCATCATCCGCAAGGAGGGGGACTCCAAGCAGATCGGCAATAACGACGACGCCGGGAATGGAGATCCCGACAGCCGCCTTGACTTTGAAATCCCAGAGGACGGCGTCTACAACATCAACATCCGGGATCAACTTTACAACAGCGGCCCCGATTACACCTACCGGATCGAGGTCACCGAGCGCAGTCCCGCTCTTTCCGCAACCCTTCCCTATGCGGCCCGGAACAACAGCCAGAAGTGGAAAATGATCTGTGTGCCGAGGGGCAACAGGGTGGGACGCGTGGTCAACCTGAGTCGAAGTAATATCGGTTGCGACCTCATCCTGGAATCAACCAGCCTCCCCTCCGGGATATCCCTCGAACGAGATACCGCACCACGCAGCATCAACACCATGCCAGTCGTCTTCGAGGCCTCCCCTGAAGCTGAAATTGCCGGGGGACTCTACAACCTCCGGGTCAAGGATCCCAAGAGCGGACTCAGCGGGCCACTTAAGGAAAGCATTCATCATATTGAGGTTAATAACGCTGGAACCTTTCACAGTTATCACGACGAGCGCCTCTCCATCGCGGTCATTGAGGAGGCCCCCTTCGAACTGACCCTCGAGGTTCCTCCTGTTCCTCTCGTCAAGAACGGGGTAATGAGCCTGAAGGTCACCGCCAAGCGCCATCCGGAATTCAAGGAGGCCATCACAGTCACACTGCCGTGGCGCCCTCCCGGCGTCAGCGCGCCGTCCAGCGTTACCATCCCCAAGGATAAGAACGAGGTCATCATGGGGATTAATGCCAACGGATCTGCAACCGTTGCCAAGTGGCGCATCTTCGTTACCGGCGAAGCAACCTGCAGCAAGGGCCCCGTCCTTGTCTCCTCAAAGTTGCAACCCATTGAAATTGCGGACCCCTACGTCGGCGGCAAGATCGAACTGGCTGCCACCGAACTGGGACAGAACACCGATCTCGTGTGCGCAATCAGCGTGCACAAGGAGTTTGAGGGCGAAGCGCGCATCAACGTCAATGGCCTTCCCCATGGAGTAACCACCGAAACCCTCACCATCACAAAGGAATCCAAGGAAATTATTTTCCCTCTTCTGGTGAGCAAGGAAGCAAAGAAAGGCAAGACCTCCAATATCTTCTGCAGCGTGGTAATCACTGAGAATGGTCACCCCATCAGCGGAACCGCCATGGGAGGTGGCGTCCTGCGTATCGACCCCCCTCCCCCGGCCCCCAAGAAACCGGTTGCAGCCAAGAAGGAACCTCCGAAACCCACCGAAACCAAGCCCGCCAAGAAACGTCTCTCACGGCTTGAGCAACTTCGCCTCCAGAGCAAGAACGCCAACTAATTGGCCTCCTATGAAACTTCGCCTCACATTCGCCTTTGCCCCGGGCCTTCTCCTGTCTTCCGTATCTCTGCCAGCAGAAGAAGTTGTAACCCCCGCCGGGATGTTCAAGCAGGTCGGGACCATTCTGGAGCAAAACTGCCTGGAGTGCCACAACGCCAGCAAGGATAAGGGCAAGCTTCGTCTCGACACCCATGAGATGACCCTGAAGGGAGGTGACTCGGGACAAGCTCTCGTTCCTGGCAAGGTGGAAGACTCCGAATTATTCCGGCGCGTCATCCTGGCGCCCGATGATGATGAGATCATGCCCCCGCTCGGCGGAAAACAGGAACGCGAGGCACTAAATGCAGACCAGGTCGGCATCCTTAAATCCTGGATAGAGGCTGGTGCTCCCTGGCCCACGGGGATCAGCCTGAAAGCCAAGCCGCGCACCAGTACAACCGAGGATCCCGACCGCCCCGATCCCGAATTGGCCAAACTGGAAGTCTATCCCAAGACCGTCACGCTTGAGACGGCAGCAGACTTCCATCGTGTAGTGGTCATCGCAAACTACAAGGACGCCACCGCCCGTAATGTTACCGAATGGGCTCGCCTCACTCTGGCCAACCCCGAACTGGCCCACCTCGAAGGGAGTCTTCTCAAGCCCAGGGCAGATGGAGAAACTGTCCTTTCAATTGAATTCCGGGGACAGAAAGCCGAAGTCCCTGTCATCGTGAGGGACGCCGCCGTTCCTCGCCCCATAAGCTTCCAACTTGATGTCATGCCCGTGCTCACCTCTGCGGGATGCAATACCGGGTCCTGCCATGGATCCGCACGGGGGCAGGACGGATTCATGCTTTCTCTCTTCGGCTACGATCCGGAGGGTGACCACCAGAGGATCACTCGCCAGCTTTCCGGCCGCCGCATTAACCTCGCTCTTCCGGAGGAGTCCCTTCTGGTCACCAAGGCAATCGGTGCGGTGCCCCACACCGGAGGCAAACTCTTCGAAGGTGACTCCGCGAATGCGAAGACCCTCATCGACTGGATCAGGGCCGGTGCTCCCTACGACCAGGATGACATTTCCCTGCCAGTTGGCATCGATGTTGAACCCAGCCAATACGTTCTCAAGGGTGAAAAGGTCAAGGTCCCCCTCACTGTCCGGGCCCGGTATTCAGACGGCACCGACCGCGACGTAACAAGCCTCTCCAGCTTCAGTTCGTCGAACGACAATAGTGTAGGAATCGACGAAGGATCCGGGGTTGCCACAACCAAGAATCGTGGCGAAGCCTTTCTCCTCGCCCGTTTCCACACCTACACCGAGGGAACGCAGGCCATCGTGATTCCGGACAATCTCCAGTATGAGAAGCCCGACCTGAAGGACTTCAACTATGTCGATACCCATGTCCATGCCAAGCTGCATAAGCTACGCATCTATCCCTCTGAGCTTTGCGAGGATGAGGTCTTCGTGCGAAGGGTCTACCTCGATATCGCCGGGGTTCTCCCCTCCGAGGACGAGCGCCGGACCTTCGTCGAAAGCCAGGACCCTGCAAAAAGGGAGGCCTTGGTCTCCCAGTTGCTCGACCGCAAGGAGTTCACCGAGATGTGGGTAATGAAGTGGGCTGAACTTCTGCAGATCCGGTCCACCGGCAACAACGCCAACCAGGTCAGCTACAAATCGGCGCTCCTCTGGTATGAGTGGCTCCGGGACAAGGTTGCCAACAATCAACCCTTCAACAGCATCATATACGATCTGCTTGCTGCCCGGGGCGGGACCTTCAAGAACCCCGCCACCAACTACTTCAAGCTGGAGAACGACATCAAGAAGAGGACCGAGAATGTTGCCCAGGTCTTCATGGGCACGAGAATCCAGTGCGCGCAATGTCACAACCATCCCTTCGACCGATGGACCATGGATGACTACTACGGATTTGCCGCGCTCTTTGCCCAGGTCCGGAAGAAGCGGGCCGAGGATCCTCACGAACAGATCATCTACGATGGTGGTGGACAGATCGCTCACCCCATCACCAAGGCCAATGCTGTTCCACAATACCTCGGGGCAGATGGCCCTGCCGAAATAAAGGGTAAAACCCGTCGGGAAGCAGTAGCCGCATGGCTTACCTCCAAGGAGAACCCCTGGTTCGCCAAGAACGTGGTCAATATCGTGTGGGCTCACTTTTTCGGCATCGGAATTACCGACCCCGTCGACGATGTGCGTATCTCCAACCCCGCAAGCAACCCCGAGCTACTGGAAGCTCTCTCCGCAAAATTTGTCGAATACAACTACGACTTCAAGAAGCTGGTATACGATATCTGCACCTCCCGCACCTATCAACTTTCCAGTCGCACCAATGAGACTAACGAAAAGGACCTCACCAATTTTTCGCACTCTCTGATCCGGCGCCTGCGTGCTGAAGTACTTCTGGACACCCTGGCACAGGTCACGGAGACCCCTAACAAGTTCCAGGGACTCCCCCTCGGGGCGCGAGCGGTTCAAATTGCAGACGGCAATACCTCGACCTATTTCCTTACCACCTTTGGTCGTGCCACCCGCCAGACCGTTTGCTCCTGCGAGGTCAAGATGGAGCCCAACCTCTCCCAGGCCCTCCATCTTCTCAATGGAGACGCGGTCCACAACCGGGTCCGTAATGGCGGGGTGGTCCGGAAAATGCTCAAGGAGAAGAAGGATCCCGGTGCCATCATCGATTCACTCTACTTCCGTTGCCTCAGTCGTGCCCCTACCGACACGGAGAAGACAAGACTCCTGCAGGCTCTTGAGGGCAGCGGCACCCCCGGGGACTCCATCATCACAAATGGTGATTTCTCGGATGGATTTACCGGGTGGACAATCAGTAACGCTGAGGAGGGATCCCTCGCAGTTAATGAGCAGGGCCAGCTCATTGTTTCAAACCGCGAGGCAACCGACCATCCTCAGTTTGCCTGGCAGGCTGTGGCTACGAAACCCGGACAAAGCTACGAGGTATCAGTGGATATCATCGGGGGCACCGCCTCCTCACATGCCCTCTACCTTAATGACGCTGCCGGATTTGGGTCCACCTACGGCCAACTTCCTTCCTCAGCCGCAGGAAGACAATCCCTCACCTTTACAGCCAAGGGTGATCAGGCCTTTGTGCTCCTCAGGGTTAACGCCAAGGAGAAGGCCCATTCAATATTCGACAACATCTCCGTCAGACCGCTCGCTGAGAAACCCCCTCAACAGGACGTCCTCGAGGACATCTTCTGGGCCATCCTCAACTCCAAGGAATTCATCTTCAATCACTGAATGATGAGGAATTCTGCCCATCACTCTCCCCTGACTATCGGTGCCCTGTTGCTGGGCGTGTCCTTTTCTCCCGCCGTAACGGCTGCGGACAAGGTCACTTACGATGACGACGTTCTTCCAATTTTTGAGTCCTCATGCCTCAACTGCCACAACGCGGACAAGAAAAAGGGTGACCTCGACCTCTCTAACTTTTCAGGGGTAATGGCGGGAGGCGCTGGTGGGGCGGTTGCAGATCCCGGTGACGGAGCGGCTTCCACCCTTTACGGATCCATCACTCACACGATCGAGCCATTCATGCCCCCCAGGGGAGAAAAACTCGCAAAGAAAGAAGCTGACATCATCCGGGCCTGGATCGATGGAGGGATGCTGGAAAACAAGAGTTCCAAGGCAAAAAAACCGACTGGTCCCAAGATTGCCAAACTCGATGTGGACCCCTCCGCCAAGCCGGAAGGCCCACCTCCCATGCCCGGAAATATCAATCTCGAACCGGCGATCACCTCAAGCCGCAATACGGTCGTAAACGACATGGCCTGCAGCCCCTGGGCTCCTCTTCTGGCCATCACCGGCCAGAAGCAGATTCTTCTCTATAACACTGACACCCTCCGACTTGCCGCGATTATCCCTTTCCCCAGAGGATTCCCCGAGACGGTCTCCTTTCACCCTACCGGCAAGTATCTCATGGCGGGCGGCGGTATTCCCGGCAAGTCAGGAACGACCTATACCTGGGATGTCATCACGGGGAAACTGCTCATGTCCAACGGCCGGGAATTTGACTCCGTCCTTGCTGCCAGCCTGCGTCTCGACCTCGGGGGTGTTGCCCTTGGCGGACCCTCCAGACTGATCAAGCTCTGGGATACCCAGAGTGGCGAGGAGATCAAGTCGATCAAGAAGCATACCGACTGGGTAACCTCCCTCGCCTATTCACCGGATGGCGTTCTTCTCACCACCGGTGACCGCAACGGTGGCGTATGGGTATGGGAGGCTCAGACTGGCAATGAGTTTCACACTCTCCGCGGGCACACCAGCGGGATCACCGCCATTTCATGGCGGACCGACTCAAACATTGTGGGTACTGCCTCGGAGGACGGGCAATTGATCTTCTGGGAAATGAACAATGGCGGGCAGGTGAAGAAATTCACTGCCCATGGTGGAGGCACCCTCTCACTCGACTACGCTCGCAATGGGGAATTCGTTACCTCCGGACGCAACCATGAGGTCAAGATCTGGAAAGCTGACTTCACCCTCAAGAAAAGCCTTCCGCGCTTCAGTGAGATGGTAGTTGAAACCGCAATCACCCATGACGGAAAACGCATCTTCACTGCAGACTGGAATGGTGTGATCGAAGCGTGGGACGCCACTACATTTCAAAAACTCGGGCAACTGAGCGGCAACCCTCCCAGAATCGCTGACCGTATCCTGGAGCTTGAGAAGGCCCTCATCAAGGCCCCTGAGGCCACTGCCTCTGCCAAGGCAACCCTTGAAGGCGCCCAGAGAGAAATCGCCAGCGCCAAGGCGTCTCTTGCCAAGGCTGAAGCTTCACTAGCTTCCACGAAGGCCACTATTGGCCGACTTACCTCGGAAAAGGGAACTATCGCAACCACCCTTGCAGAGACCAACACCTCGATCGAGACCCTTGGAAAAAGCATCAGGGAGGAAAAGTCCAAGGCCCTGACCCTGGCTCAGGATCGATCTGCTGCACACAAGAAAGCAATCGCCAGTGCAGATGCTGACCTTAAACGATTCGCAGTCGCCCCCCTCGAGAAAGTCGAGGAGACACTCATTTCTGAGGCCAGTCGCCTGCGTAACAAATCAGAGTCAAAACCCGGGGACGACGCCCTTAAGAAACAGGCCGAGGAGGCCAGCAGGAAACTGGCCGAGCACCAGGCCAAGCTTGCCGAGACACGCAATCAACTTGCGGGAGCCCGCGAAAAGATGAACGAACTGAGTCAGCAGAACGAAGCTCTTGTTTCAAGCATGGACGAAGCCCGTAAGTCTCTTGAGACGGCAAACAAGAAACTGCAAACCCTTGACGCCTCTCGCAAGGAGATTACCGCCAAGGCCGCAACCGTAAATACGGAACTCCAAAACTCCAGCAAACAGCTTCTCGCGGCTCAGGCTGCCGTAAAGTCAGCTCAGGAAAATCTGAATGCCAGGGAAGCCGCTCTTGAAAAGCCAAGGATCGAGTTCGAAAAAAAGCAGGCTCACCAGAAAACCCTGGAGAAGGATCTCAAGTTCTGGCGCGCTGCTGAAGTGAACGCCAAGGTCCTGATCGCTACCGAGAGACGGGATTCTCTGAAATCTGCCCAGGAAGAGGAAACCGCCGCCGCTGACACCATTGCCGGTCAACTGGAATCGTTCCACGGCGAACTCGGCAAGATTGAATCCCGTAAGGAGGAACTGACCTCCCAGCTCGACAAACTGGGGAAGGAGGTCGCCGCCCTTAAGAAGTCACTGGCAGAGCGCAAGCCTCTCCTGGAGGAATCAGAACGGGAAACCAAGGCCCTGTTGGATCGCTATCAGGACCTCCTGAAGTAACCTCAGCCTCTACGGAGGAAGCATTTGCAAAAACGAGGCTGACCGTGTTTCAACCCCCTCTTGTCTTCGACAGGCCTCTGGTTACTCACATCAGGTTCTCACAGATCGCGCCACGCGCCTGCCCTCCCTTGACATCACCCTCATTCGCCGGGAGACTCCTTGTCGACAGGGGAGCCCCGGCGATCGCTGGGCTGAGAGTTTCCGACGCGCGGAATTCACCCTCCGAACCTGATGCGGGTCATCCCGACGCAGGGAGTCTGGAGCAACTCAAGCCAACTTCCTTCGCCATGCTGACCCGCCTGGCGATTTTTTTATTCCACGACAGACAGCCATGATCAGCCCTGAAGAAAACGGAACCAGCAAGGCACGAGAAAACCTATTCCCCGCATCCACCCGCGTCTATGTAGCGGGAAAAATTCACCCCGAACTCCGGGTGCCTCTCAGGGAAATATCCTTGGGCGAAACCAATCATCCTGATGGCCGGGTGGAGCAGAACCAACCTATCCGGGTTTATGACTGTGCAGGACCCTGGGGGGACCCTGACTTCAACGGAGAAGTAACCGAGGGACTCCCGGCCCTCCGCGAAAAATGGATTCGGAACCGTGGTGATGTAGAAGAATATGAGGGGCGCGGAGAGCGCCCGGAAGATAATGGTTACCTGTCAGAGGAACATGCCCGCAAGTTCAATGAGAACAGGAAAGCCAGCAACAAACTGAAGGAGTATCCCGGCCTCAAGCGAAGACCTCTTCGCGCCAGCAGCCACCCGGTGACCCAGCTCTGGTATGCGCAGCAGGGAATCATCACCCCCGAGATGGAATTTATCGCTATTCGTGAAAATCTCGGTCGAGAGGCTGCCTTTAACTCCATCCACGATTCTTATCCGGATACTCCTGATGCGCCCAACACCACCCCGCAGGGTTACGACATGCCGCGACCTTCGGAAATCAACCCCCTGGAGCAGGTTCCGCGCAACACCCTTAATCATCAGCACCCTGGTCAGAACTGGGGAGCGAACCTTCCGGATGCCATTACTCCTGAGTTTGTCCGGGAAGAGGTAGCCGCAGGACGAGCTATCATCCCCAGTAATATCAACCACCCGGAAGCTGAACCAATGATCATCGGGAGAAATTTCCTGGTAAAGATCAATGCGAATATCGGCAACTCAGCAGTAGCATCCACCATCGATGAGGAAGTGGAAAAGATGCGGTGGGCCACCAAGTGGGGAGCAGACACCGTAATGGACCTTTCCACCGGAAAAAACATTCACGCTACCCGCGAGTGGATCATCCGTAACTCCCCCGTTCCCATTGGCACCGTCCCGATCTATCAGGCCCTCGAAAAAGTCAACGGACGAATTGAAGATCTCACCTGGGAACTGTTCAGAGATACCCTCATTGAGCAGGCCGAACAGGGCGTCGATTACTTTACCATCCATGCTGGAGTACTCCTCCGCTTCATTCCCCATACCGCCCGCCGCATGACTGGCATCGTTTCAAGGGGAGGGTCCATAATGGCGAAGTGGTGTCTTCATCACCACAAGGAAAGCTTTCTCTACACCCACTGGGACGACATCTGCGACATCTGTGCGGCTTACGATGTCAGTTTCTCCATCGGGGATGGCCTGCGACCGGGCTCAATTGCCGATGCCAATGACTACGCCCAACTGGCAGAACTCGAGATACAGGGAGAACTCACCACCCGGGCCTGGGAGAAAGGCTGCCAGGTCATGAACGAAGGCCCCGGGCACGTTCCCATGCACCTCATCCAGGAAAACATGCAGAAGCAGATTGAATGGTGTCATGGCGCCCCCTTCTACACCCTGGGACCTCTCACTACCGACGTCGCGCCCGGTTACGATCACCTCACCAGTGGGATCGGTGCCGCAATGATCGGTTGGTACGGATGCGCAATGCTCTGCTACGTCACGCCCAAGGAGCATCTTGGTCTTCCCAACCGGGACGACGTCCGGGAAGGTGTCATCACCTACAAGGTCGCCGCTCATGCTGCGGACCTCGCCAAGGGGCATCCCGCTGCCCAGGAGCGCGACAATGCCCTTTCCAAGGCCCGGTTCGAATTCCGCTGGAACGATCAGTTCAACCTTTCCCTTGATCCCGACAAGGCCCGGTCCTTCCATGATGAAACCCTTCCCCAGGAGGGTGCCAAGACGGCTCACTTCTGTTCCATGTGTGGGCCAACCTTCTGCTCCATGAAGATCACGGAGGATGTCCGCAAATATGCCGAGGAACGTGGAATAACGGCTCAATCCGCCGTCGAGGAGGGTATGCGTGAAAAAGCAAAGGAGTTCACCGAGGCAGGGGGAGAGATTTATGGATAAAAAGGCCAGCGGAGCCGGGTGATGTTCTCCGGGATTCTCCCTCCTAGGCCATGATTGAATCAGCCACTTCCCTCGCAACATCCTCTCCTGCAAGAAGACCAGCAAGGGCCAGACCGAACTCCACTGCCGTTCCCGCCCCCTGCGAGGTCACCAGCGAGCCGTCAACAATTACCCGTTGACCTCTTTCCGCATCTCCCAGCTCATTATAAGTGGTGTAATGAGCGGTATGCCGCCTCCCATCAAGGAGACCTGCGTCCTTCAATAGGAGAGGAGCCGCACAGATTCCGGCTACCACCTTTCCATTCTGCTGGAAAGTCCGGGCCAGACTCGCGATCTCCCCTTTCTCCCTGAGAGCAGAAATAGCAGGACCACCCGGAACAAGAAGTGCATCAAACTCGCGGAACCCAACCTCGGAAAGAGCCGCATCGACCCCGATCCTGATTCCGGTTTTACCAACTACCTCACCCTGCTCCCTCGCGTCCGGGGAAACCATCACGACCTCCACTCCTGCCCGGCGCAGGATGTCAACCGGGGCCACTACTTCAATCTCCTCCACCCCGTCAGCCAGAATACACAGCACCTTTGGGGCCATCGCAACCTCCTCAGAACTTCATCCCTGCAGGAGAGCCCTGAGGTGCTTCTCGAGTTCACCCAGATCCTCCTCGGTCGGTTGATATCCAGGAGTTTCAGGCTCAAGCCCGGGACGACCATATTCGTCAATCAACCAGACTGCCTTCACTCCATCACTGAAGGTCACTGCTCCACTAGCCATGGCTCCCGGCCGCGCGATCTCATCCGTGGTGAACTTGACGGATCCAGCGGGCGTTTCTGCCTGCCCAGGATCAATAATCTCGACCTGATCCTCGGGAAGAGAATTTCCCTCCTCCGGATCCGGTTCAGCAGAAGCCTCCTCATCGGCCTCAGACCTGATCTCAATGCCGAGATCAAGAACCAGGAAACGGGCATCCATATAGGTGGCATTAAGTCCGAACTGTCCCTTAAGTCGTTTCTGGATATCCGACAGACTTGCTCCTTCCCCGGCCCATTCCTTCATGGCCGAGACCTGTTCTTCGGAAAGATTATCCGCACTGATCATCTCTGTTACGTCCTGATTCATCCCTGGCCGCTGGGCCGGGAAAATTTACATAAAAGAAGAGAGACTGGGAGGCTAGCGGCGTCCCGGAGGCCCCCGGAAGGAGCGTCCCACCTCTTCCCCTGCCGCAGCTCTCTCAGCCATCTCGGAAATTCTCTGGCGCGATTCTTCACCGATCACTTCGGTAGTTTCCAGGTATTGGAGGGTGGCCTGGGGGTCCTCCCGGGCCCATTCATACGCTACCCTCGTCACAGCTCGCTGGCGATCTTCCTCACCCGAAATGGTCTCCGCCAGCCTGATTGTGTCAGCAGGAGAAGCGTCACGGTTTCCGTAAACGTAACCCTGCACGGCATTATCACGAACTTCTCCAGCATCCTGAGAATCGATGTAGTCTAGAACCCGCTCGGGATCCTCTCGAGCAAGAGCCCCAACAACACGACCAATGCCCTCTTCCACAGCTCCCTCGCTACCGGACTCCGTCAACCATTCAAAGGCCGAGGGGGCATCCTGGCGGGCCCATTCCCTGCTGACTTCGGCTACAAGTTCATCTCTCTCCTCACCTGCTGGAAGTTTCGCAGTTTCCCGGGCAGCCTGAGAGGGGCTGGCGTTGGCCAGGGATTCAATGGCCGCAAAGCGGACCTTCCCCTGCCCTTCACCCAGACTGCTGATCCATCGGTCTGCGGCAGCGTAATCACTGATGGCCCACGACGCTGCAATTGATTCATACGCATCCCCTCTGGCATTGTCATCAAGGGTTGCCGCCATTCTCAGCGCCTCCTGGGGATCCTTCTGTGACAACTCATTGAAAATTCCCCCAATAGCGTCTGCAGCTTCCCCCTCATCAAGGGTTTGCGCCCACTTGAGAGCTGCGTCGGGGTTCTGCTTGGCCCACTCACCGGCAATCATCGCCGCAGTATCTCCCTTGCCTCTGCCACCGGGGCCCATGCCGAATTCGTTCGGATCGTTGGAATACTCGCGAGCCAGGGCCTCAGGATTGGAAGCCGCCCACCCTGAGACTGCTCCAGCTCGCGCCATAAACATCTCCGGGAAGCCCATCTGCTGACTGCGCTCCCAGGAGCCCTTGGGATCATTCTCCGCCCAGCGTGAGAACAGGAGGTTCATCGCCAGCATCCGCTGGGACATGGGCAGGCCCTGAAGCTTCTGAACTTCACCCTCAAACTCACTGGGATCAAGATCTGAATAATACTCAAGCAAGCTCATGATCCTTGACTTTCAGACTTCCACTCAATCCTTTCTCAAGCTGGTCAATGGGATCCAATGGGTCAATGAAATCCCTCAAGCGAAGC
>PAQU01000094.1 GCA_002709395.1 Roseibacillus sp.
GCACCAGCACCTGCTCCAGCACCTGCTCCAGCACCTGCTCCAGCACCTGCTCCAGCACCTGCTCCAGCACCTGCTCCAGCACCTGCTCCAGCACCTGCTCCGGCACCTGCTCCGGCACCTGCTCCGGCATCTGCTCCGGCACCTGCTCCGTCGGCCCCAAATCCGTCGTCGCCGAATCCGTCGTCACCGAATCCATCGTCGCCGAATCCGTCGTCACCGAATCCATCATCACCGAATCCATCGTCACCGAATCCGTCATCGCCGGCTCCGCCATCGTCGGAAAGGCCATCCCCGGATCCGAGTTCGGCCTCGGCACCGGCCTCAGCTGCGGCAAGCGCCTGTTCCAAGGCCGCGATGACATCGCTCTGGGCCTTGATTCCACCTTCCTTGTTGCCGGTATTGATCTCGGCGGCTGCTACCACCACATGTTCGCCTGCCTCCGTAAGGGCGTCCCGGAGAGGGTCCTCGGTATCTGGAGTGGCCTCTTCCGGGAGGTGCTCAGCAGCCACTTCCTCGATCTGGATGCCAATCTCAAGTTGACGGGCTTCCAGTTGGCTCTGCTCGGATTTGAAGACCTCGCCCTCGGCTTGGACGGTGTCCTGTTGCAGGTCCTTCTGGTCTGCAAGAATCTGGGCGATGTCCGCCACGAGATCCGATACCCCGCTGGATTCCGCCGCGAGGATCTTCTCCGCCTCTCGGAGGGCCTCCAAGGCCTTCTCCTGATCGGTCACGGCATCGGCAGCCTTGGTCTGGGCAATCTGCTCAATGGCCCGTGCCATATGGGCAACTGGCTTGCTCTCAAGGAGGGATAGCTCGGCCCTTCCGAACCGGCTGAGGGTCTCTTCATCTACCGCTTCCTTGCGGGCCTTTACAAGAGTCTGGAAAAACTGTCCGTAGCGATCAATGACTGCCTGCTGGGCGCGTCCGAGGCGAGCCTGGTCAACCTTGGCGGCATCCTTGTTCTTGTAGGCCTCGATCCCCCACTGCTTGGTCTGGCGCTGCATATACTCTTCGGTCTTGATGATCTCACGGACCTGCTTCACGAGGAGATCGTCTACCAGGACGGTGTTGGCTCCCGAGATGATCTTGCCGAGTTCTTCCACGATTTCCTCAATGGTCTTGCCTGCTTCGGCAATATGAGGGTGGGAATCCTCCGGTTTGCCGGGGCGGAACTTCTCGCGCGCATTGGCGAGTTCATCACGGGCAGTCACCACCTTCTCGGTGCGGAGTCCTCCCAGGGAGTTGCGGGTCTCATTAAGGGTGGCTGCCCCTCCTTCCTCGGCGAGTCCATTGGACTGAAGGTCCTCGAGGAGAAAGCTGAGGCGTCGCACAACCGAGTTCATACGGCGCCCTACGCCGTTCTGCCGATTGACTTCGGAGCCAAGGCGCTGCTTGGTCCCTACGATGCTGTCGGCCCGTTCCTCTTCCTCCTGCGCAAGGCCCGGGAGGCTCATAAGGCCTGTGGCGGCCATGGCCAGGGAGAGTAATACGCTATTCTTCGCTTTCATCATCATCTTCTTCTTTTACGGGTTCGATATCTTCTTCGGCCTGTATCTGGGTGACTGCCTTCTGGGCTGCCAGTTCCTGGTTGCGGGAGCGCTTCAGCTCTTCGATCTGCGATCCGTATTCAGCGCGGTACCATTCTAGATAAGCTTCGGGAGTAACGATAGTCAATTGTCGCGGGGCGGTGCGCCGCAGGTGGATTTCCCGGTCTGGATGCCGGTCAGCGACCTCAATCGCGAAGGATATTCGATCAGTGGGCTTTAGTTCCTTGATGCTGTCGGCCAGTTTCCAGCTGTAATCGAAGGTTTTATTGATATCCCCCTCGAAATTGAAGATTTCGACCTTGGTTTCGTCCGCCCCGTTGAGGGAATAGACCAGCCAAGCCTTGTCGAGGCCGATATCGTCGGTGCCCTTGGCCTGCATTTTCACTACCTTGGCCGGGGTGGCATATCCAACCTCCCGGGGTTCAAGGAGATCCACATCAGGAAGCCCATCGCTGGTGACCTTGACGCCGTACTGGACGTCCTCGTAGGTGAAGCCATTTTCCTTTTCGGTCCATCGGAAGGAATACTTGAGAGCCTGTTCGATGGGAATCTCAAAGGTGGCAGTTGTTCCGCTCTCGTCCAGTTCGGCGGGGATGGAGCGGAACTTGGGACCCTCTTCGCCCGCTGCGGATTCAGCAGCCTCTTCAGCTTCGGGATTGGGGTCGGGCTCCGGGGAGGGAGCAGCGTTCCCTTCCTCAGTCCCCCAGTCAGAGGGGACCAGGACTTCCCATGAGCTCACCGGCGTATCACACGACACAGTCCATTTCACGGTGGTGCCTTCCGGGACCTCGAGGTTCAGCTGGTCGCTCTTGCCATCTTCCCGATCCATGTATTCGGCATACTGGAGGACGAGATCGGATGTCGTGATTCGCGGGGAGGTGATCACATCGATAGTGTATTCGTCGCTGCGGTCGTCGCCAATCTTGATGTAGAAAAGGGTGTCCCGGTCGACCGGCTTGAGCTGGAAGGAGTATTCGTTGGCAGACTCCCTGCCCGGGCGCATGGGGACCTCCTTCCAATTCTCGTCCGAGCCCTTTTCCTTCATGAAGAGCTTCCCTTCTTCCGGAATCACGCCATTCGAGTCGACCGTTGCGGTAATGACAGGTTCGCCGCCGATTCTAATAACGGAATCCTGGCTGGTACTGGTGATGATCGTCTGAGTGGGGTATTCCGCGTTTCCCCCTGCCAGACGATTAAGCAGGGTTGCGGCATGTTCCTTGTTGGAGATCCCGAGAACGGCAAAGGCCAGGAAGATGACAGCAGCCACGCCACCGATCTTGCGGAGCTCGCCGAGATCCACGATGTCCCGGAAGTTGATCGGACGGCTGAGTTCGATGGCCTGGTCACGCATGGCGTTGATCAGGGCCTGCGAAACATTGCCCTGATCAGAGGCAGGGCCGTCCTTGAGTTGCATGTAGGAGACCAGGAGGGAGCTGAGGCCGGGGTGGCGTTTCTCCACCTCGAGGGCGGTGGTGAGAGCGTCGTAACTTCTCAGGTGACGCCACCATTCGCGCCAGCCGACCCACCCCAGGATTCCTATGTTCACAAGGAGGAGAGACAGGCCGGTAGCACCGGACATCTGGGTCTTGGCGAAGAGCCCCCAGTCGATGAGAAAGTCAACGGCGAGGAGGGCGATGAGCCATAGAATGAGCCGGGAAGCTCCACGGATATTGTACCATTTTCGCTCCTCCCGGTGGGCTTGTCGCAGTTTGTCTTCGATACTGCTGTCGTGTCCTTCGGCCATGGGTCTGGTCAGTTGGTGAATGGTTTGATTCTATCTTATACGAGGTTGTCCTTGCGCCGCAGGAACCACTCGGTGCCCGCGAAGGCGACGATGAGGAGAAACCACAGGGGCGTATCCCAAAGTTCCCTCTCGATTGTGATGATGCTATCGGTGGTTTCCTCGGGAGGAAGGCTGGCAGGAAATTCCCCGAGTCCCGACAGGCTCAACTGGCGTCCTCCGGAAATCTCGGCAGCCTGCCTGGCGACCTCTGGCTGCATGGAGGTTTCCCGGTCCTCGATCTCGACGGTTGAGATGGAGAACTCGGCGGTGTTGGAAATGTCGGCGTCCCCAGGCTGGGTCCGCACTTCGAAGTTGCCATCCTTGCTGGCGAGGTAGGAGCCGGTGTAGAGGCCCGGGGTGCTTTCCACCGCGGTCATCTCGATGGTAGTGGAGGAGTCCGGGTTGTCCTTTTCCTCAAGGACCACCTCGTAGCTTTCGCCCTCTACCGGTTCAAATGATTCGGTGAGGACGTTGGCGAATACCCGAACCTGGTCCCCTGCGCTGTAACTGCTGCGATCGGTCTCGATACTGATCTGCTTGTTGGCTCCCAGGAGGCGGGAGAGGGTGAGGAACTGGATGGTCTGGCCCCAGAAGCGGGCATGGAAGCGGTCGCCCACCTCAAGGCGCATGCGCCAGAGGTCCTCGGTTGCAACGAAGAGGCTTTTCCCGGTTCCGTAGCGGTGCCAGGCCACCAGAGGGTAGTCGGCGTCAACCTCATTGGCCTTGGGAAGGCGAAGGAGAGTGGTGGCCCCGGATTTCGCGCCTGCAATCTGGGGGAGCGACATGAACTTGACGTTGCTCCAGATACGTGCGCTTACGTCTGGTGCGAGGGAAAGGGAAGTGGCGAGGCTCTTTTGTCCGTCCTCGGTAACCTCCGGGGAGACGTTGATGCCGGGATTGAAGGTGCCCCCGGTGCCAATATTGATGGGGAGGAGATCCCCGATGGGATTGTCACGATAGGTTGAGGGAGCAGCCATGGGGCCTGCCAGCATCAGGAGCGAGCCCCCGCGCTCGCGGACGAGCTTTTCGATCAACTGGGTCTGGGCGGCATTGAAATAGGACGATGCGACATCACCGAGAATGATAAGATCGTATTGCAGGGCGACCTTGGGGTCCTCCGGGAAGCGACCTATGTGCAGGGGAGAGGAAGCAGCGAGGGCGGGATCCCCCTGGGTCATGAGGAACTGGACCTGAAGGCGGGGGTCGCGCAGGAGGACCCAGCGAAGGTAGCGGAATTCCCACCGGGGCATACCCTCGATATAGAGGACCTTGATTTTCTCATCGAGGATCCGGACATTGTGGCTGGTGGAGTTGTTGACCTCTGAAATCTCTCCTTCCTGCAGGTTGATCTCGAAGCTGAGCTCCAAGGTGCCCGATTCCTCCTCCGGGATGAACATGAACTCCTCGAACTGGACTCCATCCTTGAGGGTGACCTGCTTGCTCTCCTTCTCGTCGTCGTTAACCCGGAAGTAGAGCTGGACGGCCTTGCCGGCGAAGCCCCGGGACTCGATCTTGACCCGCAGGGGGACGCGGTCTCCCTTGAATACCACCTCGGGGGCGATCACCCCGCGGACATGAATGTCGGGTGGGGCAGGCAGTCCGACCGGAACAGTATAGAGCGGAACCCGGCGCTCCTTCAGCCTGCGGGCGACGTCGACGGGGTCCTTGCCCTCGACCCAGGCGAAGTCACTGATGACCACCGCGCCGGCAAGAGGCTGGCCCGAGAAACGATCCACCGCATCTTCAATCGCGTTGCCAATCTGGGAAGAGGTTCCCTCGGCCACGGGGAGGGAGGCGCTTTCCGGATCATCCCCGGAGGCACTCTGCGTGATGGCCCGGGGGTCTTCTCCGCGCAGCTGGGAGTCGAAGGTGAAGAAGCGAAGATCGTAATTCTCCTCAAGCTGGTCGAGGAGCTTCATGTCCTCATGTTCAAGGGCGGCCCGGGCGAGGTCGATCCGGCGGGCGGAGCCGAGTTCCTGTTGCAGATTCCTTGCGTCATCGGAACCCAGGGCCGGGGCATCCAGGGCTCTCTTGCCAAGCACTTTGGCGGCTTCCTCGACATCTTCGGCGGAGGTGCGGGGGTCCTCGATGGACATGCTGCGTGAGGTATCGAGCATGACGATCATGGAACTCTTCGACTCCTTGCTCATCTTGATCCTGGCATAGGGTTGCATCAGCACCAGGATCAGGGTGAGGAGGGCGGCGCCCTGAAGAGCGATCATGGTGATGCGCCTCCGGTTGGTGACCAGTTGCTCGCCACGATAGAGAAAGATCGCGAACAAGATGGCTGCCACAATGAGCAGAAGGCCAAGGAGCGAGCCGCCTCGGAAGGCGAGGTCCCACTTGTCGATTTCCTGTGAAGGGTCGAGTCCCAGCAGTTTGTTAAGCATGGCGTGAGGGGCAGTAGAGGTTGACTTCGGGTTGAAACTGGTTAGCTGCGGCGAGCGGCTGCGACCTGGCTCATTTGCAGGGTGGTGGCAAGGTCGGTTGTATCCTCCCGGTTGATGCGGTTGGTGAAGCGCCGGGCGAGAATACTTTGCAGGATGAAGGCGATAATGGCGGCGATAAGAAGGCGGCCTGACAATTCGCTCCCCCGACGTTCATCCTGAATGGCATCAGCCATCGAGCCAGCGCGGTTGAGGACCTTTACCCCGGTGTCGTCGAGGCTGTTGGCAAGCGCGGGCCCTTCGACTACCCGGACGTTGGATTCACTGGCATTGACGTTGGCGGCAACAACCACCCCGGGTTTGTCGTCCTCGGCCTCGATCTCGTAGATGCCGTGCTCGGAGAGGGAGACTTCAGCCACGATCTGGTCGCCGTCCTGGGTGACCCGGACGTCTTCAGCATTCTCAGCTCCCGGGGTGCGGAGGGCGACAAACTCTCCCGCTTCCCTCTTGGCCAGGGGGAGAGAAGCATCCGTGCCTACGGTGAGTTGCAGGCGGCCGGGATCACTGGTGAGCATGGTGACGGCCTGCTGGAGCAGGATGGCATAGAGTGGTTCGCGCGGGAGGTTGTTCCAGCGCTGGTTGGCGGTAGTGGTGAAAAGGAGAACGGTGCCTGATCCGGTGGAACGGCTCAGGAGAACCGGGTTTCCTGACTGGGAGGTGATGAGGGTTTCACTGTTTTCAGCCGGAGTGGCCTCGATCTGTCTCGTGATCCGGATGGCATCAAGAAGCTTTTCCGGGTAACGAGCGGTGAGGCGGGCGAGAAGGTGGCCGGACTTGGAGGCCTCGAGGGCCCAGCCTGCTTCGTTCTCGCTGGTCGCAATTTCGCCAAGCCGGGCAGGAAGGATTCCTTCTCCGCCCTCGCCATCACCGAGACTCTGGTTGTATTCCGAGGCCTCCACCCGGTCGCCGGCGAAGACAATGAGACCCCCCCCTTCGCTGACGAACCGCTTGAGGCGCTTGGCGGTATCGGAGGAGACCTTGAGGACGTTATTCATGATGACGACGTCATAGGCATTAAGCTTTTCCAGACCGAAATCGGCTGGGTCGATTTCGTTGACAACCACTCCTTCCTCACTGTCGCTGTCCTGGGGGCGCAGGGCCGCCTTTGCGTAGTAGCTGCCGCCGCGATTTCCCGCAGTATTCTCGATATCTCCCTCAAGTAAGAGGACGCGGATGCCGGGGCGGATGCGGGCAACAGCATGACGGATGTTGTCGTCGGCAAGGTCGTCCTTGCTCAGCTTGGCTTGGAGGGTGACATCACCGGACTTGTCAAACTGGGTGGTGAATTCAAGAGGGCGGGACTCACCGGCAGCGAGGTTACCGACCGCCACGCGCTTGGTCAGGGTCCCGTCGACCGAAAACTCAAGGGTTGCCCCTTCCTCGGAACTGCGTCCGGTATTACGCACGAGGGCGGTAAAGCGGGCTTCACCCGATTTCCGCAGGGAGCCCCAGGTATAGTCGAGGCTTTCGATGGCAAGATTTTCCTCTCCCGCGTTGCTGGCAGGAACGATGAAGATGTTGGCCTTTTGCTCTTCCTTCAGCTGCGTCAGGGTGTTCCGGGTTTTCTGGGGGAGTTCCGCCCAGTCCATTTCCTGCGAATCAGTGATCAGGAAGCACTCTTTCCCGGGGGTCTTGAGCTCTTTTACCAGTTCATGGAGGAGCTCGATGTTGGTCTCCAGGTTCAGGGAATTCGGCCCCGCTGAATCAAGTCCGTCGAGGATTTCTGTCACCGTGGCGGGATCATACCGGGCACTGCGCAGGAGAACCTCGGGCCGGCTGCTCATCAGGACGAGGCTTACGGGATCTCCCTCCTTGGCGGTGTCCTCGAAGATTTTACGGGCCTTCTCGATTGCGTCGTCGAAGCGGGAAAATTCGCCATGATTCATGCTGTAGGAGGCGTCAATGGCCACCACCATTCCGATCTTCTCGTCAGCGAGCGCGGAGTTGGAGTCGAGAGTGATGCGCAGCAGAGCAAGGGCCAGGAGCAGAATGGCGAGGCAGCGCAGGAGCAGAATAATCAGGTCCTCGATCTTGACTTGGCCGGAACGGGTTACGAGGGCCTTGCGCAACAGTTCCATGGCAGCCCAGTCTGTCTGGCGGCGGTGTTTCCGGTAGAGGAGGTGAATGATGACTGGAACTGCGACGCCCAGCGCGCCGATGATTGACCAAAGTCCGAGTGAGTTGAGTGTTCCCATGAAGTTGAGTCCTTGTTAGGGTTTGAGATTGGTTGTCCGGATTACGTGGGCGTCCCGCAGGTCCACCCCGCAGGGAAAGGTCAGGGGGCCATCAAAGGCCACCTTGATCGTGAGTTCCTCGCTCCTGGGGAGATCGAGGGAGAGGGAGACGGGGCCACTGCCGCTTTCGACCTTGCGTGACCAGATTGGGGAGTCCCCGGAGAGGACAGTGACTTCCAGTTGGGCTTGGTTACCGGGAACAGGATGGAGTTGGCCCCTGAAGATGGCTGGGCCGTGTGGGGCGGGGAGCGAGAAACGGAGGACGGTATGAGGCATGATGCGCAGCGCGCGCGCGTGGCTTTCACTCACCTTGGTAGAGAGCCGGGGAGCGGGTGGAGGAAGAGCGGGCCCAATCGCTTCCATGACGGTCCGTGGGACGTTATCGAGCCAGATGAGTCCGGGAAGGTTGCGTCGGAGGTAGTGGACGGAGTTCCAAGCGACCTTCAGCTCTCCAAGGGTCTCATGTTGGATGATAAGCTGGTTGCTCTCGAAGCTGGTGCTGCCGAAGAGGACACTGCCATCAGTCAGTCCGATCTCGTCACCGGATTGCTGGGCCGGGGGCTGAGGCTTTGCGAGGACGAAGCGCAGGGCTGAAGCGCGGGGGACCGGAATTACGCCGAGGGGGGAGCGGATTGCGATATCCTTGGCCCGGACCCAGATCAGGCTGCCGGGAAGAGGGTCGCCATCCTTGCGGTAGAAGGTGCCCGGCTCCCGTGGGTCACCGGGGGCTCCGGCAACGAACTCCATGCTGGAAAGGCTGGAGAGCGGAATCTTCTGGGCGCCGAAAATCTGGCTTCGGATATTGAGGATTTTTTTCCGGCCTGCGCCTTCGACGGTGAGAACCTCGGCGTTCCAGACCTCGCCATTCATAAGGTGAACGGATCCGGGCAACCGGGGGGCGTTTTCCGGCATGGGGTTGACTGCGAGGAAGGCTTCTCCGGTCAGGGCCTTGCCTTCACAGGACAGTTCACCGTTCTCCAGCTTGAGCACTCCCTGGTCGCGGCCGCCTTTCGAGACGATCAGTCCGCCGGTGGGAACGGGTGGCGGGGGACGATTGTTAATCACCCGGGCATCTCCCTGCCTGGAGGTCATGAGAATCTCGTCGACGTTGAGATGGCCCCAGAGCCCCCGGTGTTGATCAAGCAGTTCAAGGCGTGCGAATTGTCCGCGAAACTCCCGGACATCCATGGCGACGTGTTCGAAGTAGTCGTCGTTGTGCCCGGTTGCACTGCGGACAACCCCCTGCCCGGTGTGCAGATTGACGCAGACCCGGCCCGGGTGGCCGCCTCCGCTCATCCGGATGAGAATGTAGTCCTGCTCGATCAGAAAGATGGGAGAACGGAGGGTTCCCACGGCTCGTTGGCTGTTGCCGATGGTGGTGAGGAAGAGCTTTCCCTCGAAAGGGCCCACGCGGCGCCTCATCATCCTGGTGCCAGACTGGAGGTCCCGGTTGAAGGCCTCTCCTTCCCTCTGCCAGTTTCCTCCGAGATTGCCCAGCGTGCTGTCCTTGACAGGCGTGGCATGAACCGGACTCCACTTTGGGTTCTGCCCAAGATTGTTATCTTCGAACTCGTGGATCACAAGGTCCCCATTGGGGCGCACGGGGAGGAGAGGGGCCTTGGGATTCTCTGGGTCATTGGGACGCTGCTGAGGAAGGAGTTCGACATACTCCTCAAGGGAGAGTTGCCCGTTGGCATCCTTATCGGCCTGGGGCGTCTCGCTCAGGGCCCGCTTGAGGGCTGGGTGGTTTTCCGAATTGATCACGACTACTTCTCCCCAGGCGAGGACCGGAAACGCCGCCGCCGCGAGGCAGGCGAGTAACCGGGTCACTCTTGAGAGGGATAACGTTGTCATGATTCTTCCTGCGGGCCGGTTTTATTACTTAGCCTTGGCCAGCGCGGAGCGCTGGAGGAGATAGTTGCTGATGGTTTGCTCGATGGGAGTCTTGGTATTTACCAGCACGTGCTCGACGCCGACCTTGTTGCAGGCCTTCTTGATTCCGGTAACGAACTTTTCGAGTTCCTCAAGGTAGTTGGCCCGGACCCTCCCGGGCTGGGTAATGACTTCACCCTCGCCTTCAAGTCCCATGAATTTCCACATGCCGTTGAGCGGGAACTCGATTTCGTAGGGGTCCATGATGTGCCAGAGGATGACATTATGTCCTCCATAGCGGAGATGGTTGAGTCCCTCGATGAACTCCTCGGTGTTATCGAAGAGGTCGGAAAAAAGCATCACGAAGCCCCTTCGGTTCATCCGGTGGGCGAAGTCATGCAGGACTGCACCGACGTTGGTCCGCGGGACGGGATTGACCTTCTCCAGTTCTGAAGAGATGTCATGAAGCACCCCCATGTGACTCTTGGGGGCAATGTAGTTCTGCAGTTCTCCGTCGAAGATGCCTACCCCAGCGGAGTCTCCCTGGTCGATGACAAGATAGGACAGGCAGGCCGCCAGGTATTTGGCGTATTCGATCTTTGAGATCTTGCCGGACTGGTAGGTCATCGACTGGCTCGCATCGAGGAGCATGTTGGCGATGAAGTTAGTCTCCGCCTCGAAGAGCTTGATGTAGTACCGGTCACAACGGGCGTATGCTTTCCAGTCGATGTTGCGGGTCTCATCGCCCTGGGAATACTGCCGGTAGGCGGTGAATTCCGAGCTGATACCCCGACTGGGACTCTTGTGCTGGCCAATCCTCAGCCCTTCCACGACCCGGCGCGCGACGACGTCGAGGGAGCCAATCTGGGACAGGGTTTCCGGATCGAGATACTTGGGGCCGCGTGGCTTATTGGAGGACTCCGTGGAGGAATCGCTGGTTGGAGTGGTCGCTTCAGGCATGTCTGGTAATGAGAGAGCGTTTCGCTGCTTCCTCGCTGTTCTTTACGCTTTACGTTGGCCGGTTCGGCATGGACCCGTTTCGCCCGCTGCGGCGGGTTCTGCTCGGATCTTCCGGGAAGGCTCATTCCTCCCCCGGGCAATTGGGCAGGGGGAGGAAGATGAGAGCCGGGCTGGCCGCCGACCGATCAGGCCGAGGCCGCTTCCTTCTCGTAGAGCTCCTTGTCGCTGGGGATCTCCTCAAGGAGGCGACCGATGACGTGATCAGCATCAACTCCCTCGGCCTGAGCCGCGAAGTTGAGCCCCATGCGGTGACGCAGAACGGGACCTGCGAGGGCTTGGACGTCCTCAAGAGACGCACCGAAGCGGCCGCGAAGGATAGCCCGGGCCTTGGCTCCGGTGATAAGGTTCAGGCAAGCCCGTGGTCCACAACCCCAGGAGACGAAGTCCTTGACGAATCCGGGAGCGTTTTCCTCAGCGGGCCGGGTGGCCCGGACGAGTGCAGCAACATACTGGAAGATGTGGTCCGCGACTGGAACCCGGGTAACGAGGTCCTGAAGGGCAAGAATATCTTCCTTGCCGATCACTTGCTCGGGAGTGCCACCACCGCTGCCGGTGACGCTGCGCATGATGTCGATTTCCTCCTGTTGGGATGGATAGCTCACATGAATCTTGAACATGAACCGGTCGAGCTGGGCTTCCGGAAGAGCATAGGTTCCTTCCTGCTCAAGGGGGTTCTGGGTGGCTAGCACGAAGAACGGAGAATCGAGAACGTAGTCATCACCGCCGGCAGAAACGATTTTTTCCTGCATGGCCTCCAGAAGGGCTGCCTGAGTCTTTGGTGGAGTCCGGTTGATTTCGTCCGCGAGCACGAGATTGGAGAAGATCGGTCCCTTGGTGAACATGAACTTGCGTTCACGGGTCTCGGGATCGTCCTGCAGGAGCTCACTGCCAGTGATGTCAGACGGCATGAGGTCCGGAGTAAACTGGATCCGCTTGAAGGACAGGGAGAGGGTCTTGGCGATGGAACTGACGAGAAGGGTTTTCGCCAGTCCTGGGACTCCTTCCAGTAGTCCGTGACCACGGGAGAAGATTGCAATCAGGACTTCATCGATGGCCTGGTCCATCCCCACGATAGTCTTACGCAATTCGGCCATGATTGAGTCACGGGCCTCATTGAGTTTCTTGACCGCAGCCACGTCATCGATCTCTCCGTTCCCATCGGGCTTCAGGATCGATTTCTTCGCGGTTGCCGCCAGTTCTTCTGCTGCTGCTACCTTGCTGGAGCGGGCAGTCTTCTTCTTTGTTGCTTTTTTAGCCATGGTTTAGCGTCTGGTGAGCTTCGTTGTAGTGTGGTTCCCCGAGGGCGGGAGATCCTGGATCTCCAATCTTGGATGACGGGAAAGCCAGTGAGATTTTCTCGACAAGGATCTACAGCGAAATACCCGCGCTCCAACAAGCTCGAATTACGTTAAAGTGGAGAGCACGATAGGGTGACAGGGAATGGGGGTTATTTTCAATAACCTGCGCACAACTCCAGCTTGTTTAATTGGATGAAAAAACCACCCTTCAAGTAGTCAAGATATCCGAAAGGAGAACTCTAACAGTTAAGGGAATCTGTTCGTGTTTATGCTTCAGGGGGAAAGGAGGCCCTGTAGGACTTGCCCCGTTATGGCAATCCTGCTACCTGCCGCCCAGCCAGTGAACTAACCCCATTCCCCCTCCACGCCATGATTGATCTCAAGCCCGACTGCAAGTATGCGATGGTGATCCCTACCTCCATGGGGACCCGTCTGACCCCGTTGAACGGACAGCCTTTTCACTGTTCCGACAATTTCGCCCTGACCGCAAGCAGTGCGGAATCAAATGTAGGAAGCGTATCCTCTTATCTGGGGCTTCCGGTCAAGATTCTCACCGCTTTTGTCAAGGGCAGCCCGGTCTCACGCTTTATCAAGGACAACCTGGCCAGTCGGCACATGGACTATGAAGGTCCGGATATTGAGCAGGGGGGGCCCTGGGGTTACCGCCACCAGATCAACATGGCAGACAGCGGGACAGGTTCCCGTGGGCCCCGGGTCTGGAACGACCGGGCCGGGGAAGTGGGACGAGACCTCAAGGCCGATGATTTCGATCTGGAACGGATCTTCGGGGAGGAGGGAGCACAGGTGGTTCATATGTCCGGGCTGATTGCCGCGCTCTCCCCGGATTCCACCCAGTTCTGCCTCGATGTGGCCCGCTCGGCCAAGAAATATGATACCAGGATCTCCTTCGATCTCAATCACCGGGCTACTTTCTGGAAGGGACGGGAGGAGGAGCTGAGTGAGGCATTCCGGGAAATCGGGAGCCTGGCGGATGTGCTGGTCGGGAATGAAGAGGATTTCCAGCTGTGTCTCGGGGTAGAGGGCCCGGAGGCGGGGGGAGAGGACATCGGGGGCAAGATCGACAGTTTCAAGGAGATGATCGAGAGGGTGAAGCAGCAGTTTCCCAATGCCTCGGTCTACGCCACCACACTCCGTGAAGTTATCAGCGTAAACCTCCATGAATGGGGAGGCATCGTTGCTGACGGTGACGACTGGCATGTGATCGAGCCCCGGGAGATCGGGGTTCTTGATCGCATCGGTGGGGGCGACGGTTTCGTTGGCGGATTGCTTTACGGGATCCTGCGGGGCTGGGAAGGAGAGAAGTGTGCCCAGTTTGGCTGGGCCAGTGGCGCTCTGGCGGCCACCCTGCTCACTGACTACGGCCAGCCAGCCGATGAAGACCAGGTCTGGAGCATCTGGAAGGGTAATGCCCGGGTCCAGCGCTAGGAACCTGTCGCCCGAAAGATAAGGACATCGGGGTCACGGCAAGAGGGCTCCCCCATCGACATCCACTATCGTGCCGGTGGTAAAATCGTTCCTGAGGAGGAACAGAATGGCTTCGGCCACTTCCCGGGGCAGGCCGGGCCGGGGGATGGAGTGGTCGCCCGTGGTGAGATCGAAAAATTCTTCCCGTTCATGTCCTTCCTGAGGAAAGAGAGGAGTGTCAATCATGCCGGGTGAAACCGCGTTGATACGCCGGGGAGCGATTTCCGGGGCAATGGCCCTGACGAAGCCCTCTACCGCGTTGCCCACCGTGGAGATGGCTGATCCCCCCGGCTTGCACTTGCGGGCCGGAAAGCCACTTACCAGAACGAGGGATGCCTGTTCGCTGAAATGTGGCAATCCCAGGTGAACGGTATTCACGTAGCCCCACAGCTTGTTGAAGGTTGCCTGAAACCCGTCGAGGTTCATTTCGGCGAAAGGCCCCTGTTCCCTGCCCGCCGGGACAGCTGTGTTCACCATCAGATCAAAGGGGCCCGCTTCCCCGTAGAATGAACTCAGGGCATCCCGGTCGAGGATATCCACGGAACGCCTGATCACTCCTTCATCAGGAATGGAGCGCTCTTCTGCGGATCGACTTGCCGCAGTTACGGAGGCTCCGGCCGCGGCCAGTTGCTTCACGGTGGCGAGTCCGATTCCAGAAGTGCCTCCGAAGACGACTGCGCGTTTTCCCTTGAGGTTCACGGTCCGGGTATGAATCCCGCAGGGAAAGGTGTCCAGCCCCGGGTTCGATCGCTCCGAAAATGAGAGGGACTGGAAGGTTTTGCTGGACCGCTGCCTTTGGCGTCCGGAGAGTCCGGGCCATGATCATCAAGCCGAGGGTGCGAGGATTCATCTGTCTTACAGCACATCCCGCGGGGTGTGCGGCTCATGTGAGGGAGCAGATTGGTTACGTGAAGGACAGGGGGCCTGTCGAAGGTGGTCCGCGCAACGTCCTCGTCCTTGGAGCTTCCACCGGCTACGGGCTTGCTTCGAGGATCACGGCGGCCTTCGGAAGTGGGGCTGGCACGGTAGGAGTGTTTTTCGAGCGTCCTCCGGGAGAGAAGAAATGCGCTACCGCAGGATGGTATAACTCCGCAGCCTTTCACCAGGCTGCGGCAGCCGAGGGCCTGTATGCCCGGAGCTTCAATGGGGATGCCTTTTCGGATGAAATGAAGAGTCAGGTGGTTGACGCAATCAGAGAAGACCTTGGTCAGGTTGATCTCGTGGTCTACAGCCTGGCCTCTCCAAGGCGCCAGCATCCGCGGACGGGCGAAGTTCACAAGTCGGTCCTGAAGCCGATCGGGCAGGACTACTCCGCCAGGACCCTGGATACCGACCGGGGAGAAGTCAGTGAAGTGAGTATCGAGGCGGCCACGGAGAGCGAAATCGAAAATACGGTGGCCGTAATGGGCGGAGAGGACTGGAGGTTCTGGATGGAAGCCCTGCATGAGGGCGGAGTGCTGGCACCGGATACGACTACGGTAGCCTACGACTATATCGGGCCAGAAGTGACCTGGCCGATCTATACCAACGGGACGATCGGGCGCGCCAAGGTTGATCTGAGGGAGGCAGCCCGGAGCATTGATGAACTACTCAGGAGCAATGGGCCGGGACGTGCCTACGTTTCAGTCAACAAGGCTCTGGTAACCCAGGCCAGTTCGGCGATCCCGGTTGTCCCGCTTTACATATCCATTCTTTACCGGGTTATGAAGGAGCTTGGAACCCATGAGGGGACGATCGAGCAGATCCAGCGTTTGTTCGCTACTCATCTCTACAACGGCAATGAGCCCCAGGTGGACGAGAAGGGGCTTATCCGGATTGATGACTGGGAGATGGATCCGGAGGTCCAGCGGAGAGTGAAGGAGCTTTGGACTCAGGTGACTTCCGAAAACCTGAGGGAAATCACCGATTTCAACAGTTACCAGGATGAGTTCCTGAAGCTGTTCGGGTTTGGATTCCCTGGTGTTGACTATGACCAGGAGGTGGATTCCATGGTCGATCTTCAGGCGTAAGGGCAGCCAGTCGGAGGGCCAGAAAGCAGGAACCGGGCTGTTCAGGGATTGATCTGAATCTGGGGGCGGTCTGCGGCAGGCCAGTCGATGTGGAAGGTGTGGCCGCGTTCCTTGTCCACTCGCTCATAGGTGTGGGCTCCAAAGAAGTCGCGTTGCCCCTGCAGTAGGTTTGCCGGAAGACGCGCGCTGCGGTAGCTGTCATAATAGGAGAGAGCCGAACTGAAGCAGGGTAGCGGAATTCCGTGAAGGGCTGCAGTGGCGACCACCTTGCGCCAGTTGGCCTGACAGCGGTCGACCTCGCTCTTGAAGTAGGGGTCGAGGAGAAGGTTGGCGATCCCGGGATCTGCCTTGTAGGCCTCGAAGATTTTCTGGAGGAACCGGGCACGGATAATGCAGCCCCCCCGCCAGATCATGGAGATCTGCCCGAAGTCCAGATCCCATCCGTACTCGTTCTGGGCCTCACGCATGAGTTGAAAACCCTGAGCGTAGGAACAGATCTTGGAACAGTAGAGCGCGTCGTGGATAGCCTGCACGAACTCGGCCCGGTCTCCCTCAAAGGGTGCCAGGTCGGCAGTGATCACCTGTGATGCTGCGACCCGCTCTTCCTTGATGGCACTGATACAGCGGGCGAAGACGGCCTCTGCGATACAGGGTGCAGCTATGCCCATGTCGAGGGCGTTGACGGAGGTCCACTTGCCGGTTCCCTTCTGGCCGGCAGTGTCGAGGACGATGTCGACGAAAGGTTGACCGGTTTCCGGGTCTTCCTGGCCGAGAATGTCCGCGGTAATTTCAATCAGAAAGGAATCGAGGACGCCCTCGTTCCAATCCCCGAACACGGAGCTCATTTCCGGGGGGGTCATCCCGAGGAGATTTTCCATGAGGGTGTAGGCCTCACAGATCATCTGCATGTCGCCGTATTCGATTCCGTTGTGGACCATCTTGACGTAGTGGCCTGCCCCATTTTCGCCGATGTAGGTTGCGCAGGGGACTCCGCCCTCGATGGGTTTTCCGGGCTCCGCTCCCTCCAGCGGCTTGCCAGTCTCCTCATCAACCTTGGCCGCGATCGCTTCCCAGATAGGCTTGAGTTCCTCCCAGGCACTCTCCTTGCCCCCGGGCATGAGGGCAGGCCCGAAGCGAGCGCCCTCCTCACCACCTGAGACCCCGGATCCGACGAAGCGGAATCCCTTTTCGTTCAGGTCCTTCTCACGGCGGATGGTGTCGGTCCATAGTGCATTGCCCCCGTCAATGATGATATCATCCGGATCAAGCAGTTCGGTCAGACCGTTGATGACTGCGTCGGTAGGGCCTCCGGCCTGGACCAGGATGATGACCTTTCGGGGTCTTTTGATGGACTGGACAAATTCCTCAAGGCTCCGGGTCCCGATAAGCCCGCCGGGGGTGTCGGGGTTGGCGGCCACGAATTCGTCTGTCTTGGAGGTAGTCCGGTTATAGACGGAAATCCTGAAACCGTGATCGGCAATGTTCAGGGCGAGGTTCTGACCCATGACCGCAAGGCCCACGAGTCCGATATCAGAAGAGGCTTCAGACATAGTTTGGCGTGAATTCCGGGGGGCGGGGTGTAGGGGACTTGTCGGGGAGCATCAAGGCTTAAAACTTCGTGAACCGGGGCAGAATAGGGAGTCGAGGCAGAATCTGGGAGTTCCTGATCGCTTCTCCGGCGATACCGTTGACCATCTTCTCCAATATGAAGTTCGTGCTTTTGTTTCTGGCCTGTATTCCATGCATCCCAGTTCCCGGCGCAGCGGCTTCCCAGGCTGGAGAGCGGAAGCCCAATATCGTTTTCCTGCTCACGGACGATCAGAGCACCTACTCGATGGGGTGTTATGGAAATGGGGAAGTGAAGACCCCGCATCTTGATGCCCTCGCGAGGGATGGAGTGGTCTTTGACTGCCATTACGTCAGCACCGCGATCTGCATGGCAAGCCGTGCCAATATCATGACGGGAAAATTCGAGTTCCGGCACGGGTGTAATTTCGAGCATGGCGCCCTGCACAGCTCCCACTGGGCCAGCTCCTATCCAATTCTTCTGAAGGAGGAAGGATACCTGACCGCCATGGCGGGCAAGATCGGGTTTGAAGTCACCACGCGACCGGGGAAGAAAGGCGTTCTGCCGGCTGGGGACTTTGATAAATGGGGGGCGGGGCCGGGACAGACCAATTATCGGACGGCGAGGAACAAATCGATGGTGGCCTACGCGGAAAAGTATCCTCATTCATCCCGCGCCTACGGGGCGTTCGGGGCGGATTTCATTGCAGAGGCGGCGAAGGAGGAGAAGCCCTTCTGCCTCTCTGTCAGCTTCAAGGCTCCTCATAAGCCTGCTACCCCCGATCCACTGGATGACGAGATCTACGCGGGCAGGACCTTTACCCGGCCCAAGAACTTTGGACGGGAGTATGGCCTGCATTTTTCCCGGCAGAGTCGGCAGGGACGGCAATTCGAGAGGTTTTATGGATGGAATTATGCGGACAAGTATGACGAGGTGATGGCTACCTATCATCAGCAGGTCTATGCGGTGGATGTCGCGGTGGGGATGATTCGTGAGGCCCTCGAACAGCACGGGGTCGCAGAGAATACAGTCGTAATCTTCACCTCCGATAATGGGTTTCTCTGCGGGTCCCATGGTTATGGGTCGAAGGTGCTGCCCTATGAGGAATCATCCCGGGTTCCGCTGATCATCCATGATCCACGCCACTCCAACAGCGGGAAGGGGCTGCGTTGTGATTCCCTGACAGGAAATGTCGATCTGATGCCTACCATTCTTGAGCTGGCGGGAGTGGATCCTCCGGCGGGAATCGATGGCCGGAGCATCCTGCCTCTTTATGGGGATCCAGAGAGTCAGATCCGGAAAAGCCTCCCCCTGATCAATGTATGGGGACCAGCTGAGGTATACAGCCTGGCCGTGGTTACAAGTGAGACAAAGTATATCTACTGGCCCTGGAGTGGAGAAGGGTATGAACCTGTGGAAGAACTATACGATACGGAGGGGGATCCGCTGGAACTGGAAAATCTCGCCAAGGGCCAGCAAAAGCAGCTGCTCGACAAGATGAGGAGGAGTTACGACGGGTTCGTGGATCAGTGGCGGGAGCAGGCGGTGCCTTATCACCACTACAAGCCGTTTGCGGTTTTCTTTGATCGTGGAATCCCGTGGGAAGACAAGGTGTCCGTAGTTGAGAAGTAATCCGGCAAGGGCTTTGGAGTGGTGGCAATCTGCAACGGACGATCATGCCGGATTGCCACCGGGATTACATTTCGTAGATTAAGCCCTGCATGAGAATTCGTATCGTTCTGCCATTGCTGGTGGCTCTGGCCTCTCCCGTGGAGGCTGAAAATCCCAATATCGTCTTGGTCATGGCAGATGACATGGGATGGGGGCAGACAGGCTACTACAACCATCCCGTGCTCAAGACCCCGCATCTCGATGCGATGGCGGCGGGTGGCCTGCGCTTTGACCGGTTTTATGCCGGGGGACCGGTCTGC
The DNA here is from genome assembly GCA_002709395.1 of Roseibacillus sp. Lineage (GTDB taxonomy): Bacteria > Verrucomicrobiota > Verrucomicrobiia > Verrucomicrobiales > Akkermansiaceae > Roseibacillus_B. The sequence continues at coordinate 19,194 of PAQU01000094.1, forward strand.
TCCCCGACCCGGGCGACGGTCTTGACCGGGAGAACGCACGACCGGACCGGGGTGCAGAGTCACGGCTTTGCCCTGCGCAAGCAGGAGAAAACCCTGGCAGTAGCGCTCCGTGGTTTGGGTTACGCTACCGGGCATTTCGGGAAGTGGCACCTCAATGGATTACGTGGGCCGGGAGTTCCCATCCTGAAGGAAGACACTCACGGTCCGGCTGGATTCGGATTCGACGAGTGGCTCTCGGTCACTAATTTCTTCGACAAGGATCCGGTCATGAGCCGGAGGGGGAAGTTTGAGGAGTTCTCGGGGGATTCCTCGGAAATCATTGTGGAGGAAGCGCTCAAGTTTATCGCGGCGCAGGCAAGGGCGGAGAAGCCCTCCTTCACGGTGATCTGGTATGGTACACCGCACAGTCCCTGGATGGGGCTTGAACGGGACCTCAAGCTTTTCGCGAATCTGGATGAGAAGTCACAGCATCACTACGCCGAACTGGCAGCCATGGATCGAAGTCTCGGAACCCTGCGGGAAGGATTGCGCAGGATTGGAATCGCGCGTGACACACTGGTTTGGTTCTGCAGTGACAATGGAGGGCTTGCCGGATTCAAGCCGGATACGGTGGGCGGGTTGCGGGGCTACAAGGGATCGCTCTTCGAGGGCGGTCTGCGCGTGCCGGGAGTCATCGAGTGGCCAGGGGGAATTACCAAGCCACGGGTGACCTCCTTTCCGGCTGCGACGATGGACATCTTTCCTACTCTGGCGGAAGTAGTGGGTCTCCCTGCGGACTCCATGCTCCAACCGCAGGACGGGCAGAGTCTGCGCCTGCTCTTCGAGAAAGAGCCGGGTCCGCGCCGCAAGCCGATCGGGTTCCGGAGCGGGACACGGGGGGCTTTGGTCGACAACGAGTTCAAGCTCTACTCAAGGAACGTGAGCAAGGGAGACTTCGAGCTCTATGACCTTGGTGAAGATCCCGCGGAGAAGGAGGATGTAAGTATCAGGCACCCGGAGGTGGCCCAGCGCCTTCGAAAGCTTTTTCAGGAATGGAACGCGACGGTCGATGCCAGTGTGGCGGGAAAGGATTACCCCTCCGGCAAGGTAGATTCTCCCCAGCCGCCCCGGATGTTCTGGACGGAGCTGGATGCCTATCGGCCGTATTTCAAGGCGTGGAGGAAGCGTCCGGAATACAGCGGACGGCTGAAAAGGAAGTAGGTAATGGTCGGGTTCTGGTGCTACTCCCGGGTAATTTCAGCCCGCAGACGCATGAAGAGCCGGGAGGGGTCCTGCGGTCCTTCCGGGTTTGCCCGGTAGGTGACAACCGTTGTTCCATCGCCCTGGTCAACAGCCGAAACCAGAGATACGAAGTCCTCCCCGCCGATCCAGTTTTCGAGGTCAAAGCTGAACTGGGGAACCAGATCCACATTCATCGTATCATTGATACGTGGGTAGCTCATGGTGAGCCTGCGGCCTTCGGGGAGATTCTCCGCGGTGATGGAGATTTTTCCTGCGGTGTCACCCGGATTGGTGTCGCTGGTGCCGAGGATATACTCGATGAGGCGGGGGTAGCCGTCACCGTCTTCGTCCGCAGTGGCATCTCCGCTGAACCCTTCGAAGGTCTCGTCGGCGTTCGGGGTTCCGCCGATGAATGCGCTGCTGGTCCAGTTCCCGGCGAGGGCATAGTCCGGGCTGGGGAGCGAGGAGTTCAGCACCATGCTGACCCCGTTTCTGCCTGCAGCCTCGGGCCAGGGGGCCTTGTCGTTGTAGCGGAAGTCCGCGATAGTGTTGCCAAGTCCATCAACGAGGTGAATGCGTTCGCCTGCATTCTCGAGGCGGGTGGGAGCGTATTCGCCCGCGATACGGTTGCTGTGATCCGTTCCATATCTGGCCTCAAATGCAGCCTTGTTACGGACAACGAGTACGAACTCCCCGGGTGCGACGGACGTCACGTCAGAAAAGGTGAAGTCGAAATCCAGGCCTTCGGTGAATTTCACCGCAGTAAGGTTGATGGTATCATTACTGACATTCTTCATCTCGATGAACTCAAGGTCCGAGGGGTCGGCGGCAGCGGCAAGTTCCTCAGAAGTCTCCGGAGGAAGAGGGGCGTAATGAACCTCGGTCACTACCAGGCTGGAGGCATCAGCGATCGGTCCCACCAGGAAATGGGAGGTGATCGGGCCACTCCAGGCCGTCAGCCCCCTGCCATCACGCGCCCGGGCGGTAATGGTGGTGGTTCCATCGAGGGTGATCGGGGTATTGGTGTTGACCAGGATCGCATTGCCGGAGGGATTACCTCCGGGCGCCCGGGGATCTGATCCGTCGGTGGTATATAAAACAACTCCGTCACCGATGAAGGAGAACTCATCTCCGGTTTCCACAAGGCCCGGCTGTTTCTGTTCTCCGGTAGAGCTGAAGAGGGGCTTGGCCGTATACTGGCGGTCGATCCAGCCGACCCGCGTTCTCAGCCACTGTTTCAGGATCCGGACTTCATTACGGTGGCTGGCACTGCCCCATTTCCTGTAGTTCCGTTCGGCCGGACTGCGCCCCAGGGAGGAATCATTCGCTCCGAGTGGATCTCGTCCATCGATCTGCCGGGCGAAATTATTGATTATGGATTCGATGTTAACCGTAGAGAAGACGTTTTCTCTCAGCTCCTGCCAGAGGTCGGTATGGGCTTGTCGGAAATCGGGTTTGCTGAGGATCTGGCCCCACCAGATGTAGCGCCCGTCACTCCAGGTCCGGCTGGAGTCCCCGGAGCCGTCCCATTGGGAGGGGTTGTCGTCCCTCCCATCGGTGGATCCCATTGTGCGATCGAAGTCCCAGATCGGACCCGCTCCGATTTTCCCGCCGTTGGTGTCACTGCGGTGCTTGTAATAGTAACCACTCAGGCGGAACCCGTCCACATTCATGGCGAGGGTGTTGAGCCAGTGATGACGGAGCCATGAGAACTGGTCAATATACTCGGTGAAGTGCTTGCCAGTGTTCGGATTGATCCCGTTCCCGGCGCTTATGGCCGCGTTGGTTTCATTCATGTAGGAAGTAAGCCAGGACCGCTGCCGGGGGGTGACTTCCCGTTCCTTGGGTTCCACCCATCCGAGAGTTCCAAGGCCGGCCACGCTGAACCCTCCGTCTCCCGGGTCGAGGCGATCCTTCTTGAACATGTATCCACCTGAAACTGAGGGCTCCCGGGAGGCCCGGGGATCAATGCGAGCGACCGGGACCCGGCTATCATCCCGTTTGATTTTCTCCATCAGGGAATACACCCCGAAGTAATCGCCGGAATAGGTCAGTGGGCCGCCGCGCACGTTATGGATCACCTCGACGAACTTGGTGCGAGTGGCATATTGTCCGGTCTGGCGGCTTAACTCATACATAAGGTCATTTCGCATGAGAGCCCGGTCGAACTGGTAGCGCCCGCTCAGGATCCAGTCGGATTCACGAGGCATGCCGATGGGGGTGATGCCCTTGTCCAGCCCCTCTTCATCCCTTGCCTCGACGGTCATGGAATACTTGGGCCAGCCAAAGGAGGAGGAACCACGACGCTTGAGACCGACCCGGGTGTCAGTGTCGAAGGAATCGGTGAGCCTGGCCCGTCCTGTCTCGGGGTCGGGTTCGATGATGGCCATGAATCCGTCGAGGTGGCTGTTGCCCCCGGGATCTCCGCGGTTCCAGGTTTCTATGATTACGATCGGAAGGTTGGAATTAAACTGCCGCAGGATGGCATCTCCCAGCTTGAGGTAGCTGCGCATTCTTACCGGTCCGGCGGCATTGTTTTCGCCGAAGACGCGAGCCCGGATCTGGACGGAGTTGGAAACAGGGATGGGTCCGGTGTAGCGGGGAGAGCTTGCGTTAGGTTCCGAGCGGTCGATGGTGTAGCGGATGACCTCGTCGGGGAAGGTGCTGGACAGGGAGACTTCGAAATTTTCACTGAACGTCCTGCTGCGGTGGGAGAAGATCACCTCGCTGGTAGGCAGTTGCTCCTGGCTGCCGTTCCGCTGCCCCGGGGTGGGGGTGGCAAAGTAGGCCTGCTCGCCGAGGGTCAGGTCGGTCACTCGGATGGCGCTGAGCTGGGGCCGGACGAGTAGGTCGTCGTCATCGGCGGTCGAATTCATCAGGTGCAGCGAAAGGACGTTCTGCCCGACGCGAAGCCGATGAAGATGGTTATTGAGTGGAACGGTCTGGAAATCGAGGGCTTCTGAGTCGGGCCGGTCGCTCAGGGCAACGGAATTGAAACCGAGGATTCCGGGGGCATTGAGGGAGGTGACTCTTGCACCGTTAAGGTAGGCGACCACGCCATCGTCATACTGCAGGTCGAGCGCGAGGCTTATGATGTTGTCAGTTCGATCAAGTTGGAAGGGGACGCGAATGTAGACGGAAGGACTCCGGTTGAAGGCGACCTGCTCAAGGTCAGTATTAATCAGTTCGCGATAGCCGGTGCCACGCTCGTAGCCAGCTCCGAGGAATCCTGCGCTCCACAGATTATCGCTGAATGTAATCTGGGTCCAGCTGATGCCCAGACTGTTGTCGGAGGGGACAAGGGTAGTGCAGGCTGAGTCGACGTCGAGGAGGATGTCCTCAGCGGTGACGGGTTCCTGCTCGACCCCATAGGAGGCATCGTTGAACTGGACGGGGTAGGTAGGGGCAAATTCATGAATGATGGAAATCCCGTCCGGGGCTACGAGAGCAAGATATTCACCATTGTTCTCGAGCTTGAAGCTGGTGTGCAGTTGCTGACCCGCTACTGCACGGTCTTTGCCCGAAGCAAAGATGAGAAGAAACTGCCGCGACTGGAGGATGGTGTCGTCAGGGATTCGCCACTTGGGGAGGTTCTCCGGGCTATCAGTGAGAAAGTAGCCTCCCAGGTCAACCGCTTCAGAATCCGGATTATAGACTTCCAGCCAGTCCTCCCAGTCACCATCCTGATCCCGCAGTCCCGATTCGTTGTCGGCGAGGATTTCAGAAATGATTGGAGCGGCGGGGGAGAGAAGGGATCCTCCCAGGAGCAGGAGGCAGAGAAGAAGTCCCTGCACGGGGTGGGTTTTACGGGTTTGCATAATGGATTGATAGGGAGCTAGAAGGGGAGCAACCGGCGGGCAAGCTTGCACACGGAAGAGGGGGAAAGGCCCTATCAGGGGGTAATTTATTCCAGATAAGTCCAAAGTAAAACTGTCAAATGAGGGGCTTTTGCACTGTCGGGCAGAGGCGGTTGACCGGGGGGTCTCAATGGGACAGCTTGGAGGTCTGACGCGTTTTGTCCGGCCTTCGAGGAGAATCATGAGAAATCTTACGGTTATTTTTCTGACTGGGTTATTGTTGTTGGAGGCTACCCTTGCGGGGGATGGGAACTGGCCCCGTTTCCGTGGACCCTCAGGGGCGGGGGTCGCGAGTGGGGACCGGGTTCCCTCCGAACTCAATGACAGGACAAGGGCATGGTCGACTTCTCTCGCTGGTCCGGGAAGCAGTTCGCCGGTTGTGTGGGGGCAGCGTGTGTTTGTTACCTCGGAGGAACGGAGCAGGGGACTTGTCCACCTGCATTGTTTCGGGACAGAGGACGGGAAGGCGCTTTGGAAGAAGACAGTCGAGGTCGGCCCTTACCGCACTCACAAGATGAACAACACCGCGGCTGCGACCCCGGCAGTCAATGGGAACATGGTGGTTTTCAGTTGGTACGATTCCGGGCGCAAGATGGCAGTTCTCTCGGCTTGCTCTCACGAGGGAAAGGATCTCTGGAATTATGACGTTGGACCCTTCGAGGGAGCCCATGGGCTCAACGTCGTGCCTGCCATTCATCAGGGCTCGGTCATTATTGCCCACCTGCACCAGCGAGGAGGATATGTAGCGTCCCTGGCAGGAAGGACAGGGATCCCGTTGTGGAAAAGAATGTATCCTGAGCCAAGTCCCAAGACGACCTACATGACTCCGCTCATCCGCAGGCGGCACGTGGCAGATGGTCCGGAATATGAAGTGGTGGTGAGTAGTACCAGCATCGGGGTCCGTGGGCTGGATTTTGAGAGTGGCAGGGAGCTATGGTCCCTTCCGGACGTTTTTGATGAGCGTTGTATCGTCTCTCCGGTTGACATCCTGGCCGGGAGCGGGAACAAGGAATCGCTCCTAACGGTTGGGTGCAAACAGGAGGGAGGTAATAACGTCTTCCTGGCGGTTCGCCCGCCCGATGCCGCCGGAGGGAAGGCTGAGGTCGCCTGGCAGCTCGGGCAGCACGCTCCCTATGTGCCCACTCCCGTCTCGGACGGGAAAACCCTCTTCGTTCTTTCCGACCGGGGAGTGCTGCAGGCGGTGGACCCTTACTCGGGGAAGGCCAGGTGGGAGAAGAAATTCCAGGGAAACTTTTACGGTTCCCCCATTCTCCTCGGGAACAGGCTTTTTTGTCTGTCGCGGGATGGAGAGGCCTATGTTTTGGAGGTAGGAGGGGAGGCGAGGGTTCTGGCTGTCTCGGATCTCAGTCCGGGGGAAGAAGTGACCTGGGTGGATGCCAGTCCAGCGCTGGCCAATGACAGTCTCTACCTGAGGGTTGGTGCCCGCCTTGACTGCTATCGCAGCAGGTAGAAACTGGAATACCCGGGATTATTCTCTGGAGGACAGCTGGAGACGCAGGAAGAGGCGCTCGTGGGTGCCAGGGCCTGCGCTGCTGGAGAGGGTTACGGTCTCACTCCCGTCGCCGTTGTCGATAATGGTTGTGACCTCGGCAAGGGGGTCTGCGTTCCAGGTAATGAGATCCGTGGAACTGTAGAGCTGCATATCGGTGAGGGCTGCAGCACCGGTACGGCGCGTGAAGCTCAGGGAGACTACGCCATTACGTTGTCCTATTGTCCCGGGGGAGGGGTCGGGGTTGCGTGGTTCTCCATTGAAGTAAAACTCGGCCAGGTTATTGAGCCCGTCATTATCCGGGTCGGCCTCCGGTCCGGAGATCAGGGGGTCGTTCAGTTCGGATGGAGTAAAGTTGAGGATGGCCCAGTCACTATAGCCTCCTGAGGAGTCGTCGCTGCCCGGGCTTCCGCCTGGCTGGGAACTGGCTCGCCAGTTTCCAGGCTGGGCATGGTCGGGAGCTGATTCGGGATTGCGCAGAGTCAGGGAATAACCGGCAGTGTCAGGGGAGGTTGGCCAGGGGGCAATGTCGAGGTAGCTGAAATCCCGGATGGCGGTGCCGGCCCCGAAGGAGAGTTTCACCTGCTCTCCGGCATTACTGAGGTTGTCTCCACTTTCCCACTCGCCTGCCACTGGGAGACCGGTCCCGTATCGTGACTCGAAGACGGTCTCATTGCGGACCACGAGGAGGATCCCGCCCGGTTCAATCATGGTTCCGGCAGGAAAATCAAAATCGATTCCCTTGGTGAAACGGACGTCGGTGAGGTTGAGGGTCGCTTTCCCGATGTTCTTGAGCTCGATGAACTCGTAATCCGATCCGCCGATTGGATTATACATCACCTCGGTAATCATGAGACTTTCAGTGTATTTCTCGATTCCGGGAGCTTCCGGAACGAATTCCAGAGGTGCGGACCAGTGGCTCCAGCGACCGCTCGTGTCGAGATGCCGGACCCGGGCCCGGTAGGTGTGACCGGGACGCAGAACACGAGTCGGGATGGTCGTTTCCGGGGTGAAAGTGGTGATTTCCCCGGACTCCCAGACTGGTTCGACTTCGTAAACCCATGGGGTTCCCGGATCGTAGCCGGGGGTAGAAGGGTTTCGGATTTCCCCGATGCGCCATTTCATGGCCGCGAAGGTGCCTGGCCCCTGCGGGTCGCTGAACCGGCTGCTGGTGAACCTCACGCCGTTGGCCGGGAAGCCGGCATCGCCGGAGTAGGTAATGGCGGGCCTTTCGGGCAGGCCGGTATCCTGCGCTTCGAAAGAGAGATAATTGTATCCGTATCCATTTTCGTCACCGTCATTGATGCTCCACCTGCCGGTATCTGTGTCATGCATGTAATCGATGACGTTTTGCTGGAAACCCTCATGGTCGGCGGTCTGGATGGTCCTCGTGTAGTTTGTCTGCAGGGTGGTTTCGGTCTTTGAGAGGAGATACCAGGGCCCCCGGTGGTCACCTCTCGTGCGGGAGTTGTAGGCCCACATGTACTCATCCATATCTACCATGGTCAGGGGCACGCCGGTGGGATTGATCACCTGGGAGAGCTCTTCCACTACCTGTGCAGCGTGGCCACCATGGCGCTCCATGTCGGAGAAGAGGAGGTCGATCAGTTCGCGGCAACGATTTCGGAACTCGGTCCGGATCTCGCCATGATCCAGACAACGGTCGGCGCGGATAACCCCGCTCCACACGTGTTTTACCGGCGCATACATCATGTCGAGATCCCAGGGGATCACATTCCACCGGTTATCCGGGTGGTGGTACATGAAGTAGTTGTAATCGTCCCGCAGGTCGACATTTCCGGTGGCCCGGTTGATGGCCCGGAAGCCATAAAAGGTATCGAGGTTGAAGTTGGTCCTCCACCAGGAGACGGAATTCAGGTTTCTGCTGGCGCTGTAGAAGGATGACCAGTCGGAGGAGTTCAGGGGCTGGGAAGGTCCCTGGTTCTTCTTGTCTCCCGATCCGCCACGGATCTTGTAGGTGTTTCCGTCAGGAAGGTCGTGTTCGGTGAGGAATCGTCCGTCCGGATGTTGAATGGCCAGATAGAGTCCCCAGAGGTCGCCGCTGTACTGGTCGGCCGGGGCTTCGGCCGCACCGTCGACTACCCGGAAGTGAACCCAGTGGGTGTTTGAACTAGGAACCCCGGCAAGCTGGTAAAGTCTATGAGGGACTGCTTCATCAATTCCCGCCATTCCACGATTGGTATCCACCCAGGGGGAGGCACAGGCATTAAAGTTCATGGTCTTCCATGATGTGCGGTAGCGTTTGCCGTAGATATCACGGGCCTGGAAGTCCCGGGCCCGGTTGAATTTGAAGCGCCATTTGTTTTTCCCACTTACGTAGGTTGAGGCTTCTCCACGGTTGTAGAACTCGATGTGGTCGTAAACCTTTTGATCATAGATCAGGGTGCCCTGCATCCGTACACCGTCGGAACCACTGCTATACTGGCTGTTGGTGACGTCAGACTCGTTGGCAATGAGGTGGTAGACAGGTAGCGACCCGCTCATGACCTCGGCGGGAAATCGTCGAGCCCGGGTTGTGCCCGGGCGCTCTGCAGCTGACCAGGATGGGACCCCATTGTAGACATAGTAGGCGAAGTTGGGGGACTCGTCGTCCGGGTAGGGAACGGTCACCCCATGCCCCAGTCCGTCCTCAGTGGTGATCCGGTAACGGACAAGGCGACGGTTGATCTGCATGGCTGCGGGCAGGACAGCCGAGTAGATCGAATCTCCTGCGAGAAGGTCTCCACCGGAGCCGTCATCGGTCATGATGACCGGGGTCCAGCCCCTTCTGTAGGCAGCGTCGCCGAGTCGCACATACCTGCCCGGATTGACCAGCTGGTATTCCAAGGTCACGGACTGAACTTCGTCGATGTCCGTCACCTTGGCGGTTATCAGGATATCTTCCCCTGAGACAGGTTGCTCGGGGGTGTGCTTGACCTGGCGGATGAGGGGTGGTGCGGTGCTTGCACTGGCTGGAGTGACGGAGTTGGGGGCGCCCGGGGTTGGCTCGCTGGAGGCCGTGCCGGGGTCGGGGACCTTCAATTCGAGGTCGAAGGAGAAGTCGCTGCTGTTCAGGGTGGCATTGAGGGCGTGAACAGCCACTACGTTGGTTCCGCCCACGATAATGTTGCCAGCGTTATTGATCAGCTCCTCCTCCCAGGCCCGCTCGTGGCTGTTTGCGGTGCTGTCGTGGAACTTATCTCCGGAGCTTACCGAAAAGCGTGCCACTTCCACACCATTGATCCAGACAATGGCACCATCGTCGATGTAGCAACGAAGAGAAAGCCGACTTGGGACTCCATCAGCTGGCACCACGAATTCCTTTCTGAGGTAGATGGTCGAGTAGTTGCCCCGCATATCGTCGAGCAGGGTGTCGTCGTCTCCATCGCCGTAGCCAATTACGGTCATGGCGTTCTCCCAGCTGGCGTCCTCGATGAAGCCGGGCTCCCTCCAGGCAGAGATGGGGGTGGAGGCTTCACTGGTGCCCCTGCGGTAGCTCCAGTTTGAACGCGGCAGAATATAGGTGCTCCGGGGCCCGATTTGGCCTGCTGAGGAACTTCGCCAGGCCCCCCCGAGATTGTTATCCAGGCCGGGATGGATCAATTCCATTGAGCTCCCCGTTCCACGGGCAGCGGTAGGCCAGGGAAATCCGGCGCGGTAGTTAACACGGTCTACTTCTTTGTTTGTGGCATCGATGAGCCGAACCTCTTCCCCGTCATTGTTGAGGGATTTACGGTAACGGTGGGAGGTGTTGACCCCGAATGCGGATCGCAGGGTGGCTGGATCCTCGGCCACCACGAGGAAGGCCCCGGCCTCCATGGATGTACCAGCCGGGAAGGTGTAGTCCACGCCTCCCTCCAGCCTCCAGCCTCCCAAGTCGACCGGGAGATCTCCTGAATTGAGGAGTTCCACGAATTCAGCAGGCTCGGTCTTGGGCTCAGCGTCGTGGTGGATCTCATTGATAACAATTGTCGGTGGCCGTGAGGCGGTGGTGGTGAAGGTGGCCGAGTCGGGTGCCCATGCCGTACCGGAAGCATTCACTGCCCGTGCCCGGAAGTAATAGGTTGTTTCCGGCTGAAGAAGGGTCACACGTTGTGAGAACCCATCGTTTTGCAGGCCCTCCGAGGCGGATCGGCTCCAGGCTGCAGGGTCTGTTCCCCCATCGCTCGTTCCGTAGAAGATGGTGACAAGCGGGGTGTCATCCCCGCTGTCGAGAACTCGTCCCCGCAGCCGGGCGCCAGCCCCGGTGATCTCGTCAGCTGGCTCGTTCACTACGGTGGCAGTTCGCGCGGGGAGGGTAATGAAGGTTTCCGTTGCCGGGGCCCAGCCCCCCCCGGCGGAATTGGAAGCGAAGGCCCGGAAGAAGTAACGTGTTCCGGGATTCAATCCATCGAGCACGATCGATCCGCCGGTGTCTGTTACGTCGATAGCACGGAATCCGGCCCAGTTGCCGGGAATATCTTCGCCGTCGGAAGGCCCGAAGTAAATCGTGACGGATGGGGCCTCACCTCCGGTTGATATTACTTCTGCTCCAACCCTGGCACTGAAAGCCTGCAGGTCTTGAGCGGGATTATTTCGAATGGTGGGTGGGAGCGGGGAGGTAGTAAAACTCTCGGTCTCGGCAGACCAGGAGGTTCCGGCAGGATTGATAGCGCGGGCGGTGAAGAAGTAGGTCGTGCCCGGCTGGAGGGTTGATACCTCGCGGGCAAAGCTGCCGCTCCGGGGGCCCTGCAGGTCGATGGAATTGTCCCAGGCCCCGGCGTCGTTGCCACCATCCTCATCACCATAGAAGATCGTGACTGCCGGCGGCTCTGCGCCGATATCCGTGATGGTGCCCCGGAGGGTGGCACCGGTGGTGGTGACGTCAGTAGCGGGAGAGACAGAGAGGGTGGCAAGGTCCGGGTTGGAGAAGAGAGAGGGTGGGGAAGTCCCGCTCGCCAGAGAGGCGATCTGGGTTGGGGTAAGGGCTCCATCGTAAACAGCAAATTCATCCATTACCCCGCGCAGGCTGTTGCGACCCCGTTCACTGCCAAGGTAGAGGGAAGAGAAGTCGGTGGGGAGGGCGTCCGCACCGGTGTCGTCGAGGACAAGAGATCCATCGATCCATATCTGCTTTGTATTCCCATCCTTGAGGATCACGAAATGGTGCCAGATCGTCCAGTCGAAGGGAGCAGGAGGAGTAGACGAAGCGCGGTTGCCGGGTCCGCAACACCCGGCGGAGTCATAGTAGATGGTGCCATTGCTCCAGGGGAGATGCACCTGCATGCCCCGCTGGTTGCCGTTTGATCCCGGCGAAACCGCCCAGAAGCTCGATGAATTGGCGGCAGAGGTGAGGTTCTGCCAGAAGGAGAATGTGATCTGGTCGTTTGCGGCTGCGGGGTTCAGAAAGGAGGCGTCCTCGATCAGGACCGTCTGGCCATTGTCGGTGGTGCCAAAGTCCAGTCCATGGTCTCCGGGTTGCCCGCTGTGCCCTCCTCTATCCGCGGTGAAGGTGGCCCCACCCTGCAGCGTTCCGACATATTCATTTGCCGAATCCAATACAATGCCGGGATTTCCGGTATTATCAAAATTCCAGTAAGCGATAAGGTCAGCAGATTTTAACAGGGAGGAGCTTCCGGCCGCTACCAGAAAGGCAGAGGCTAGAACGCTAGCGGAGATTGGGAGGGGTAAAGGGTTCATGAGGGGGAAATACCAAGCTCGCAAAGGGTGTATACAGCGTCAACGTATTAGAATCTGGGAGCTTATTCTGGACAAGGGGTGGCGGGAGGAACTGAATACAAAAGGTTAACCCAAAAATCCAATCCATGTCCAAGAAAGCCTCGTATCTCCTCACCACAGCCCTCGTCGTGGGGTTCCTCGGGATTCCCCGGGCTCACGCCCTGGATCTGCTCGCCTATTTCGATTTTAATGACGACAGCGACCCAGCCGCTGCGCTGGAAGTTTCCGGTAATGCTCCCGATGCGATTCTCAATGGACCTGCGTTCATCGGAGCAGACGCCGGAGGGGTCACCGGGTCTGCCGGAGACCGGGCTCTTGATCTTGGCACTGTTGGCAACGGCGCATCAGCAATTGTTCCCGCTGGCACCCACTTCGATTCCGCGGTGGAAAACCAAGCCATGGCAGTCAGCTGGTGGCAGAAGATTGACTCCATTGGAAACACCA
>PAQU01000095.1 GCA_002709395.1 Roseibacillus sp.
CCGCCGCCAGCATGTCGCTGAGTTCCTCAGTAAAGAGAACCACTTCAGCCCGCTTGAGCTTGATCGGCCCCTCAGGAATCTCCTCTTCCTCCGCCTGGGCACCTGCTGCCGGTTCGCCCTTCCCCTTCTTTCCTGTCTTTCTGGTCACCTCCCGGCTTTTCTCGGCTACTCCTCCCGTATCGGTGACCTTCACCGGCTGAAGACCCTGTCGATCCAGCAATCGTAAGGCCTCCCGGCGATCAACTGCCTCGATCTCACCGTTGGTGACCGCTCCGCTCTTGAGAGCCTTATAGGCAAAAAGTGGCATGGTATCTTGCGCTGCTCGCTGAGTTACTCATCTCCTCCGCCCAGGTCGGAACTGGTAACCGAGATCACTTCCTCAATGGTCGTCTGTCCCTGCATTACCTTGGCCCACCCGTATTCCCGCATCGGCTTATATCCTTCCTTGATGGCAAGTGCCTTGACCTCGTTGGCCGGAGCTCCCTGCGCGATGAGCTCCTGCATTGGAACCGTAAGCAGGGCTATTTCATAAATTGCCAGACGCCCAGAAAAACCGGTATTCCGGCAATGATCACATCCAACTGCTTCGTAAGGCGTTCCGCTTAATTCGAGGGGAATACCAAGGTCCTGTTTCTCCTCGTCTGAAAGCGACACGGGACGCTTGCATGTTTCACACAGGCGCCGCACCAGGCGCTGGGCCAGAAACGCCCGCACAGCTGCAGAAAGTAAAAACGGCTCTACTCCCATATCAGTCAGGCGACCGATACCCCCAAGTGCATCATTCGTGTGGAGGGTGCTGAACACAAGGTGACCGGTCAGGGACGCCCTGATGGCAATCTCCGCAGTTTCAAGGTCTCGAATTTCCCCGATCATCACGATATCGGGGTCTGCACGGAGGATGGAGCGCAGTCCGCTCGCAAAGGTGAGACCAATCTCGGACTTCACCGCGATCTGCATCACGCCATCCAGCTTGTTCTCAACAGGATCCTCAATCGTCACGATTCTGGTCTCCGGAGCATTCACCTCCGACAGAAACGAGTAGAGGCTCGTTGACTTACCGGATCCCGTCGGGCCGGTGATCAGGATAATTCCGTTCGAAAGGTCCAGCAGGCGCTCTATCTTCTCCTGCACTTCGGCCTCCATCGAGAGCATCTCGATATTGAACTTTTGCTGGTTCAGAAGGCGCAGACTGACACTTTCCCCCTCCACGGTAGGAACCGTGGCAACGCGGACATCGATTCCCGATCCCTCAAAGGAGAGGTTGATTCGGCCATCCTGGGGAAGACGCCGCTCGGCAATATCAAGCCGCGACATGATCTTCAGGCGCGCTATGACGGAACTTTGCAGGGCCTTGATGTTCTCCGGCACCGCAATATCGATCAGGACGCCATCCACACGATATCGAATACGCAGGTTGTCGGAGAGCGGCTCGACATGAATATCCGTAGCTCGCTGCTCAAGTGCTTCCCTGATGATCTGGTTGACGAACTTAACCACGCTGGCCTCTTCGTCTTCGTCCTCATCGATAACGCTGGCCTCATCCTTCTGCTCAAGATTGTCGTAATCCAAGTCCCTTCCCTCGAGAATCTGCTCAAAGGTGTCCGCCCCCACCCCATAGAGCCGGCGAAGACCATCATGAACTCTACGGCGGGAAGCCATCCGCCAGACAATGGGCATTTCCACGGCCTGAACCGCAGCCTGGCGGGCCGCAAGGTTGAAAGGATCGTAAGTGGCAATAACGAGGCGCCGGGTTCCATGCTCCTCGCTCCCTTCAAACTCAACCGGGAGGATCCTGTGCCGCAGGGCAACCTGTGGGCCGCAGATCTGCCTCAGGGGCAGAGGTTCTGAAGGCCCCGGAATCTCATCCAGCCATTGAACTCCCAGAGAGGTCGCGAGGGTGCGCATGTAGGGCTCCTCATCAACCATTTCAGCATCAAGAATGTCATCAAGTGGACTCCGTTGCCCTGCCGCTGCAGCGATGATCACCTCCGAGAGAGCGTCAATATCGCGGCATCCCGTGTTTCTGGCCGGAGCAATCAGCAAGTCTGTCATATCAATGCGTCTGAGCGAATAATGCCGGCGAACCCTCCCCCTGTCACTACTTTCGCGCTTAAGTTGCAGCAAAGATCAGCACAAGGCCCTTGGAGCTCCCCTATTTTGTCGCGGAAAACAGGACTCAAGTCCGCATAATTTCCTCATGCAGAGAAAATTCCTCCGATTACCCTAGTCCTCCTGGTCGGCAAGATAACGTTCTGCTTCCAAGGCCGCAGCACATCCCTGACCAGCCGCCGTAATCGCCTGGCGGTAAAAATGATCTGCGACGTCCCCTGCAGCATAAAGCCCGGGAGTCTTGGTAACTGTCTTTCCAGGAACCTGCAGGATATATCCGTTCTCATCGAGCTCAGCAAGGCCATTGAGAAAACCGCTGTTCGGGACATGGCCGATCGCAATGAAGACTCCCTTCACTTCCAGAGACCCTTCCTCCCCGCTCTCCCGGTTTCGAATGCTGACCGACTTCATCTTTCCGTCATCCCCAGGATGATAAGCTGTAAGTTCGGTATTCCAGACTGCCTCTATCTTCTCATGCGCGAGAGCTCGTTCAGCCATGATCTTCGAAGCCCGCAACTCATCCCTCCGGTGAACAAGATAAACCTTGCTTGCAAAGCGGGTGAGGAATGTCGCCTCTTCACAGGCAGAGTCACCACCACCGATGACCGCCACCGGCATATCCCTGTAAAAGGCCCCATCACAGGTCGCACACGTCGTTAACCCGTTTTTCCCATTCTCTTCATTAGGCAGTCCGAGTAACCGAGGCCGGGCACCGGTGGCAACAATCACTGTCCTCGCCTGCAATTCGTCCTCTCCACAATGAACAACAAATGTTCCATCATCACCCTTTTCCACCTTATCCACGGTCTTGTAGTCGATCCGCGCGCCAAACCGTTCTGCCTGCTGCTGCATGCTGAACATGAGGGTCGGCCCATCAACTCCTTCTGGAAATCCAGGGTAATTCTCAACTTCGCTGGTAGTAGTCAGCTGTCCGCCGATCTGCTCACCGGCAAGAACCACAGGCTCGAGATTGGCCCGCGCCGTATAGATTGCCGCCGTCCACCCGGCACAGCCGGTTCCAATGATAATGACATTCTCCATGAAGATCAGATGATTCGAGTCCGGTTGTTACACCTCCGGGGGCACTTTGCTCCGGACCGGCCCCAATAACCAACCACAAATGGACCTAATTTCCGGCTCTTGCCTTCTGCCTTAGAATCCAGGTCCGGTCTTCGGCAGAGAGCTTGCTCTCCCGGGCGAGAATGCGCTTGCCATCGGGTTCAACCAGAATCAGCTCCCCCTCGCGGTAGCGGGATAGTTTCGCAAAGAGCTTGCGGCCTCGTTCGTCCGTCCACTCTCGATACCCCCGGCGTGCCATTCCCTCACGCCATTCCCCGTGAAGCTCGACTGCCTTCCTCGTATCGTTCTTCAACCGGGCGAGATAGAAATCAAAATAACTCTTCTTATATCCACGATATCGAGCCACCACCCTTCCATCCGGCGTTATTATCATGACGGTGGGAAACCCAAGGACCTTGTAACGCTTCTTCAAACTCTGAAGGTAGTTCTCCTTGCGAATCTTGTCATCCATTGCGGAGCGCCCCTGACCATCTCCCGCTCCGGTCACATTAAAATCGAGACGCAGTCGCACCAGTTCCCCTGAGGCCCATTCTCCAAAAGGCGCAACCGAGAACACTTCTCCGTCAAGCGAGCGACAGAGAGGACTGAATCTAGTGTCGGTGAACCATACCAGCATTGGCTTGCCGCTACGCATCGCAATTCGCCGGGCTTCGGAGTAACTCAAATACCACGGCCCCTGCCGACCACCCTCCGCCATGACCTCCTCAAGTCCCTCCATGCTCTCCTCGGGATTATCGGGATCAGTCCACATCAGGTCTCTTTCCCGTTCCTGAACCCTTTTCGCATCATCCCCCGTCAGATCCGAGGGATTCTCGAGACTTACCCTCACCTGGGATTCTCCTGTTCGACCACCACCCTGCAGGAAAGGCGGAACCTTGAAGGCCTCGGACTGGTTGGAATCAGGTCTTCCCTCAGCCAGACGCTCAATCCGACTGCATGAACTGGCTCCGATGATCACGAGACTCGCCAGCAGCATTCCTGTCACTCTCCACTGCACCCTCCGATCCTACCTCGAATCTCAGCTCACGCAAGAAACCCAATTGTCATTGCCCCTCGTAGCCCGGAGATTAAAGTCCCCCCGAGCAATGACCAGACTACGCCTCCTTATTCTGTTCCTACTTGCCCTTGCCTGCGGAGCCAGCAATGCCTCGGCTGCCGGAGGAGCTGAACCGGCTTACCCGAAAGGTGGAAAATGGGATCTCCAGAAAGACCAGCACGCCCATTTTCCTCTTCCGCTCCCTGCCTACAAGGACCCTGCTCACGAGGCCTACGATGGAGAAGGTCTGGGCCTCTGGGACAAGATCAAGAAAAGAGCGGTGGCTCAGCATCACTTCAACCTGATTGCCACCATCATCTTCGCCTGCGCCATACTCCACACTTTCCTTTCCGGGGTCTTCAAGGAGATGGCTCACCTTCATGAAGCCCGGCACCTGAAAAAAATTGAAGAAAACAAACGAAGGGCCGTCGACAAACCTGAGGACGACGCCAAGGATGACGTTTCCTTCCGCGCCTGGTTCTTCCACACCCTGGGCGAGGTGGAAGTAGTCTTTGGCATGTGGGTCATTGCCCTGGCCGGAGCAGTGGTCTGGTGTCATGGAATTGCCCCGGGACACGGTGTCATGCACGGCATTTCCGAGGTTCAGCATTACCTCGGGCACGATGTCAATTACACCGAACCTCTCTTTGTGGTTGTGATCATGGCAATCGCAGCCACACGCCCCATTATCCGCCTCTCGGAGTCCTGCGTAAACAAGGTCGCCCAACTCTTCGGGGGAACCCCGGCAGCCTGGTGGTTCTCGACCCTCACTCTGACCCCTCTCCTCGGATCCTTTATCACTGAACCGGCAGCAATGACCATTGCTGCCCTTCTTCTCGCCAAGAGATTCTATTCCCTGAATCCCAACCCCGTTTTTGCTTACGCCACAATCGGACTACTCTTTGTCAATGTATCCGTTGGCGGCACCTTGACTCACTTCGCCGCCCCTCCAGTCCTGATGGTCGCGGAGCGGTGGGACTGGGGAATAGGATTCATGATGACCCAGTTTGGCTGGAAGGCGGTTCTCGGGATTCTTCTCTCCAACATCATCTATTTCAGCATTTTCCGAAAACAGTTCTCGAGCCTCGAGAATCCGGTCGCCACGCATGACCCGAACCAGCCACCCAGATGGGAGGAGCGGGAGGACCCGATCCCGCCAGTCATCACGGCCATCCACCTTGTCTTTCTCGGCTGGACCGTCTTCATGGCACACTACCCTCCACTCTTCCTGGGGGGGTTCCTCATTCTTCTCGGGTTCACTGAAGCAACCGGTCATCATCAGAACGATGTCAAGATGCGCACTCCACTGCTTGTAGGTTGCTTCCTTGCGGGACTGGTCGTCCACGGAGGATGTCAGGGATGGTGGATCGAACTCCTCCTGACTGCTTTTGATAACGAGTGGGTTCTCATGATCGGCGCCACCATCCTGACCGCCTTTAATGACAACGCGGCAGTAACGTATCTCGCTGCACAAGCGCCCAACCTTGCAGATGCCGCGAAATATGCGGTTGTCGCTGGCGCAGTTACAGGAGGTGGATTAACGGTCATTGCCAACGCTCCCAACCCGGCTGGCCAGGCCATTCTTGGCCGCTTCTTCAAGGGAGGCGTTTCTCCCGCAAAACTCGCTCTCGCGGCTCTTGCTCCTACTGTCATCGTTGGTGCCGCCTACATGCTCCTCTGACCTCAACACATGTTCACCGGTCTTATCGAATCTACCGGACGTACTGTCTCACTGGAAACCCGGGGGCAACAGGCTCGCCTTACCATCGAGGCACCGTTTTCCACACAAGCTACCTCCGGCGATAGCGTTGCCGTGAATGGGTGCTGCCTCACCGTTGTTGAACAGGACGACCAGACACTCACCTTCGACATCCTGACCCAGACCCTGGAGGTGACCTCCCTTGGGGCACTCTCGCCCGGGGCACTCGTCAACCTTGAAAGGGCCCTTCGCGCCGACGATCGCCTTGGAGGGCACTTTGTCCAGGGGCATGTTGACACCACTGGCATCATCAAGGACCTGTCCCCGCAGGGACAGGATCATCGCTACGAAGTCTCTCTTTCGCCCGGGGTTTACCGCTACTGTATTGGCCGCGGTTCCCTCGCCGTAGATGGGATCTCCCTCACTATCGCAGAACTCCTGCCGGAATCTGCCCTCTTCTGGATTACGCCGCACACCTTCAAGGCAACGAATCTCCAGTCGGCCCAAATTGGACAGAAGGTAAATCTCGAAGCCGACCTCCTCGCCAAATACGTCGAGTCTCTCACCCTCAGCAAGCCTCTCCACTGAGCAATCGGCTCACCGGGGAGCCAGCAATTCAAAAGGCCACCCTGGAATATTGCGGAGAATCCAGAACAACACGACCACCAGAGGCAGAAAATAAGCAGCCACGACCGGAAAGCGGAAACTAGGCCCCCGATAACTTCTCCCTGATAGCCGGGCGAGGGCTTTCAGACCTGCCGCCCAGACAAACAAGGCCGCCAGAATCATCAACAGGAGATTCTGCCGAAAAGCCTCACCAATCCTGAAGTTTGCGAGCGCATGTGCCGCCCGCGTTCCACCACATCCAGGGCAATACAGCTCAGTGGCATCATGGAACACGCAACGGGGAAATAAACCACCCCCCGCACTCGGATCATTCTTCCCGACATAGGCCAGGCCAAGACAGCACAGGGCCGCAAAAACCAGGGAAATTAGAAGAGACTTACTCACTCAGTTCAATAAGAGAACAAGAAGCCAGGGGATCGTCAGAACGATGCCAATATAACCCAGAATCAAGCCTGCCAGGGCCACCCCATCGCCGCTTCTCGGTTGTCCCGGATTCAATCCCTTCTCGCTCCTTTCCAGATGACCTAGCACCACCGCTGCAATCGAGGCCAGCACAGGGACAACCATCACACAACCCATTACTCCCACGATCCCACAGATCAGACTTACGATAGCACGCACGCTGACAGGAGGGGCAGGAAAGAACTGAGTCGGGTCCGTATAATCTAACGGTTGGCCGACCATCTTCGGAACTTGTGACGGGTCCTGTGAAACCGCAGGAGATTCAATTTCGGTTTCCTGATCCGGCTCAAAATCCCTGATTTCAGCTGCCGGAGCCCAATCCTGCATTCCGTTTCTCCAGACGAGGTCCGTCCCTGCCACCTCCCCCGAGATGATCATGCTCCTGAGGGTCGAACCCGAGACCGGTCCACGTTGCTCATTTTTCTTCGCGTAGTACCACTCCATTTTCCGTCATCGCATGATTAGTAATATGGCAGGAAGTGCCAAGCAGCATTCCTGTCTCTCGATCCTGCGCGAGAACCAAAATCGCGCGGGGTCAGTCCGTCATATACCTGATGGAACCTGCGAAGAGCCTTCCAGGAAGCACCCTATTGCCTCGTTTCTGGCTTATTGATTGAGAGAAAGCCAGAGCCGTCCGTCTCCACGGGGACAATCTCATCTGGCCCTGCCAC
This sequence comes from Roseibacillus sp., assembly GCA_002709395.1. GTDB lineage: Bacteria > Verrucomicrobiota > Verrucomicrobiia > Verrucomicrobiales > Akkermansiaceae > Roseibacillus_B. The sequence goes on from PAQU01000095.1 coordinate 7,685, forward strand.
CCCGGAACCCCTCGTTTGGCTCGTAGTTTCATGGTCTGAATCTCCCGAACCATCCTCCACCTGCTTCATTTGTTCATCAATAACCGCCAGACTCTGGGGAGCGTCCCTCTTGATTACTTCCTGGGGAACCTGCACTACCAGCGCTCCATTCTGCTGAACCGCAGTCAACAGGTTCCGGTTCTCCCTGAACATGAAAGCCACCGCCAATACCGAAATGACAAGCAGACTGCAGACCGCCACCATTGCAATTCCACTACGACGGGTGCTCCGGGAAATGTAACTCGTGAACTCGCGCTCGGCATCACGTAACTGCGCGAAAGACTCATTCATGAACTGTCCTGTGTCAGCAACCCGGTCTCCCAGCAACTCCATGTTGCGGGCAGTGGTCTGGTTCGACTGATCCATGCCAGAGAGAGTCCGGTCCAACTGGCCGAAGGTCTCTTCCACATGAGACATGGTGGTTCCCATCCGGTTAAGGGACCGAAGAAGCAGACCATCCCGGTTGGCTCTCTGCTCAAGGGTCTTGTGCAACCCTTCCAGGGTTCGACCGGTCTCAGCCTGCCGGTCACTCATCGACTTCAAGCTTTCCACCGCGGTAGGAAGAGGACTGAGTGACTTGAGAATTCCATCGCGGTCAATATTGCCTCCCCCTGCCTCAAGGTGATCCCGTATCGAGCGCATCAGGTCAACCATCTCGGTCGCGCCCTGTCGCAGGGTATCAAGTTGCTGCTCCCGCTTGCTGGGGCGTTTCCAGAACTTCCAGCGGGGCACCGGGGGCGATTCCTTTCCGACCCCGTCATCAAGGCGCTCTAATCTTCCCAGAACACTCGGCTCTTCCCTTCCTAGCCTGGCAGCCCCCTCTGAACTGTCGGATACCTCGTCTGGCATTTCCGCCTCCACTGCCCTTGGCCTGCTTTTCTTGTGGGACTTTTTATCCTTTTTTTTGGGCAGGGGAGCCAAAGGCTCATTGAAGGGTTCTTTCTCGGCGATTGAATCAGACAGGCTCATCAGGAAGATGAACCGGAAGTTATTAAGAAAGGTTAATTAAATCAAGGGGAGAACTCTCAAACCGCTGGTTTTTGCCCCTTGGAGCCTGGATCCTCCCATTGAAGAGGATCCAGCCCATAAAATCGTCTTAGTTGCCGGTATAAATCAGGGTGTTTCTTTTCCAGCTGAACCGGCTTCTCAAAAAAGGTCTCAGTTGCAACTGCGAAGAATTCCGCCGGGTTTGTGGCCCCGTAGTCATCGAGGACTGTCCTCCTCCCATTTTCCACCTTCTCCAGGAGATCTGCAAAGGACCGTCTCATGACCGTTGCCCATTCAGGGTAATCTGCCCGTTCCTTGAGCACTGGGAGCCCATCAGCAGTTCCGTTATACTGATCAAGCTGATGGGCAAATTCGTGAATTACTACATTGAGCCCGTCCTCCGGGTTCTTTGCCCCCTGCCGCACACTCTTCCAGGAAAGCACCACGCTTCCACTCTTCCAGCTCTCTCCCAGCCGGATACTTTTGATTCCCATCTCATTCCTGACCTCGTAGGCATCGGGATACACCAGAACACTCCTGAGCAACCCAAAATGATTGTAACCGCTTCCCAGAAGGAGGAGGCAGGCCTGCGACGCGACAATCAACTGCATCTCCCTCGTCACCTCCTCCAGTTTTCCACAAGGCTCAAATCCCACCTCATGAAGAAATACCTGAATCAACCCTTCCAACTTGTCCTGAAGCTCACTTGGCAGACAGGCATACAGCGGCACCTTTGCGATGAGAAGCTCCCTCTCCGTCTCCGTAAGAGGAATCGCCCCGGCCTCCCTGCGTTGACGCCTCCTTAGACTCCGGAGCACCCCCCCAAGCAAAAGAACAACCAGCGCGATTGCCAGGACCAATCCCAGAGCCTTCATCAGCGCAGTCCTCCGTTCCAAGCCAGAAGTTCGTCGTAGGCGACCCCTTTTCCTCCGAAGAGATCCAGCGAACTGCCGACTGTCACATCCACCCGCCCCTGACTGAGCTCTTCGACAAGCCGAACATCCCCCATATGGCCCACTCCGCCCGCATATGTCACCGGGCGACCCTCCCATGAACCGAGCATCTCAACCAAATCGGCATCTACCCCTTCACACTTCCCCTCAACATCAGCTGCATGAATAAGAAATTCAGCACAGTGGGGAGCGAGCCGGTCCAGGACCTCGGGCTTTACTAGAAGATCCGTGGGAGTCTGCCACCGGTTCATCGCAACGCACCAACCCTGCTCACTACGGCGAGCGCTCAGGTCTACCACGATCCGCTCTCCTCCAATTTCAGCGGAAAGGGCCTCCAACCGTTCAATCATGAAGGCCCCTTGGCCGCTAAACAGCCATGAGGTAACAATAACATGACTCGCCCCGGCCTCCAGCCACCCGGTGGCGTTCTCCAGTGAAATCCCACCCCCCACCTGAAGTCCTCCCGGCCAATTTTCAACAGCCTCCTTCGCACCGACCTCATTCCCGGGGCCCAGCATGATGACATGCCCTCCGCTCAGTTTATCCGCACGGAATTTTCGGGCAAACCACCCCGGGGGCTCGCCAGCCACGAAATTCTCCCGCGGTCCGGGCCCCTCGTCTCGGAGAGACCCCCCCACGATCTGCTTAACCCTGCCTTCATGCAGGTCTATGCAAGGCCGGAATTTGGTCATAGCCAGTGCGTGAAAATGGGACTTTATTTAAGGAAAGCCAATTCCCAATGCGCCTTCCCCTTCTCTTCCTCCCCCTCTCTGGACTGGCCATCTCTATCCTGTCTGCACAGGAAGCACCTGAACCCTCATCTTCTTCGAAGAAGGATAAACCCAATGACACCTCCCTTCACGAGGGCATGGTGCTTATCCCGGGGGGAACCTACACCCGTGGCTCGCAGCACAAATTTGCAGAAACTCGTACAGAATACCCCGAAGAACGCCCGGTTCACGAAGTTACCGTGGATGGATTCTGGATGGACATTACGGAGGTCACGAACCAACAGTTTCTCAAATTTACCAAGGCAACAGGGTATCGCACCCAGGCCGAGAGAGGCTGGGACCGCAAGGATTTCCCCAATGCACCCCAGGAACAGCTCAAGGGTGGAGCCCTGATCTTCACCCCCCCTCCCTCTGACGTGGAGCTTTTCCGGCCTGGAGCTGAGTGGCAATGGTGGCAGTTCGTTCAAGGTGCTAACTGGCGACACCCTGAAGGCCCTGACTCGGACATCTCCAAGCGCATGAACCACCCGGTTGTCTGCATCACTCACGAGGATGCCCTCGCCTACTGCGAGTGGGCAAAAAAACGTTTGCCAACCGAAGCCGAGTGGGAACGGGCTGCGCGGGGCGGACTCGATCGGAAGCTTTTCATCTGGGGAGACAAGGCCCTGCCCGGGGGCAAGTGGCAGGCCAACGTCTTCCAGGGGGAATTCCCTCACAACAACACCGGACTGGATGGATTCAAAGGAACCGCACCGGTCAGATCCTTCCCTCCCAACGCCTATGGACTCTACGACATGGCCGGCAATGTCTGGGAGCACTGCTCTGATCTCTACCGTCCCGATTATTACGAGTCCTTCGTCAAGCTACCCGAGCCCAAAGCCAACCCCAAGGGCCCCGAGCAACCAGTGAGTCAGCCCATGGTTCAGGAGTATCTCCAGACGAGAAACTATCCCGCCGAGGAGCCTTTTCACCGTCTCGCCTGGCTCTGGGTCACCAAGGGCGGATCTCATCTTTGTCATCATACCTATTGCCTTCGCTACCGTCCGGCGGCACGTCATTACTCGGAATCTCTTTCCCCCACCAACCACACCGGTTTTCGCTGCGTTCGCTCCAAGTGAGCAACCTCAGGCAACGCACCCATTAACCAGATCCCGCGAGCATCCGTGTCCTGGCTGAAATCCAACACCTTTCATCACCGGGAATTTTCTGACCTCGAGTCCCTCTGCCGGGCCAAGGAAAAATCCGGACTCAAGGTCTCGCTCTGTATCCCAACCCTGAACGAGGAAAAGACTATCGGAAAGGAAATCGTCGTCCTCAAGAGTGCCTTGATGGACAATTACCCCCTGCTCGATGAATTTGCGGTCATCGACTCCGGGTCCACCGATGGCACCGCGGAAATATGCAGGTCCTACGGAGTCGACTTTTACCACTCAGGCGAAATCCTTCCCTCCCATGGCTTCAAGCGGGGAAAAGGTGAGAACCTCTGGAAAGCCGTCTACCAGCTCAGCGGAGATATTATCTGCTATGTCGATGCCGATATCACCAACATCCATCCCCGCTTTGTTTATGCCCTGATCGCCCCGCTCATTCACCAATCCTCCATTCATTATGTGAAATCATTTTATGAGCGACCCATCGTGCAATCGGGAGGTGATATCCGGTCGACGGGAGGGGGACGGGTAACCGAGATCCTCGTGCGCCCCCTCTTCTCTCTCTTCTATCCGGAACTGACGCAGCTCTTTCAACCCCTGTCAGGTGAGTATGCTGTTCGCCGGGAAGTCCTCGAACAGATTCCGTTCCCGGTGGGATATGGAGTCGAAACCTCCCACCTGCTTGACGTCTACGACAACTGGGGAATGGAAGCCTTCGCCCAGGTGGACCTCGACAAGCGAATTCATCGCAATCAGTCCACTGCAGCCCTCGGTCGCATGTCGTTCGGGATCCTGCAGGCCTTCATCAGCCGTCTCCGGACCCAGGGGAAGATCACTACCTCTGGGGAGCTTTTCAATATCTACCGCGGCCTTGAGATTAGCGGCCCCCACTATCAGGAGGTCACTGCCGAGATCGTGGAAGAAGACCGACCTCCCCTTCTCGAACTTCCAGAGTATCTCGAGAAGTTTCCATTCACCCGCGACCGAACTCAAACGGCTCCTGCATCTCCCCAGCCTCCCTCGGCCCGCCATCCTGGAACCTGCTGAACTGCAGGGCCCGATTTTCTGTCATGTCGGTAGCCCTTGTTCACTACCACCTGAGACCCGGGGGAGTCACCCGGGTCATCGAGCGTCAGTCTGAGGCCCTGACCTCGGCAGGAATCCCACACGTCATCCTCTCAGGAACCCGGCAGGAGGGACCGGGAGAACTTCCTGTGAAGATAGTCCCGACCCTCAACTACGACACCCCGCAGGAACCGCACGAAAAAGGAGAGAACCCGCTACATGGGCAACTTGTCCGCGCAGCCACGGCCGCTCTCGGGGCCGAACCCGACTGCTGGCACCTCCACAATCCAACCCTCGGAAAAAACTCCCAATTTCCTGACCTGATCACCGAGCTGGCTGCCCGGCAAACACCTCTAATCCTCCAGTTGCATGACTTTGCGGAGGACGGAAGACCCGAGAACTACCGGCGCCTTCGCCTCCATGAGAAGCTCTACCCGCTCGCACCGCAAATTCGCTACCTCACCATCAACTCACGGGATCTCTCCCTGCTTCGATCTGCCGGGGTGCCGACCACCCAGTCGTCTCTTCTGCCCAATGCTGTGATCGCGCCGCCCAGCTCGGGGTGCGAGACCCCTCTCAGACCGAACTCCGCCCTGGCTCTCTATCCGGTGCGTGGAATTCGCCGGAAGAACCTCGGAGAATTCTGCCTCCTCTCGGGGATTGCGACCGGCGACACCTCCTTCGCCCTTGCGCTTCCCCCTCAGAACCCCCGATGGACTTCAACCTACCAGCGATGGGTCGACACCGCTCGGAAACTTCGCCTCCCGGTCAGCATGGGAGTGATTGGAAGATTGCCCCCGGACTCCGGGACCGACTGCTCATTTCCCAGATGGCTTGGTTGCTCTACGCACCTGATCACCACTTCAATCGCCGAGGGGTTCGGGCTCACCTTTCTGGAATCCGCCTGTCTTGGAAAACCCCTGCTCGGGCGAGACCTTTCAGAGATTACCTGTGATTTCAAGGGCTGTGACAGCATCCTTCGATCACTCTACAGCGAACTTCTCATTCCCAGGAAATGGGTCGACGAGCGCCGACTGCATGAACTTCTCTGCAATCACCTCGAGCATCTTTACGATTGCAGCGGACAATCACTCTCTGATGATTTGGTCACGCAAACCTTCGAGGCTCTGGCGAGAGGAAGACATCTCGACTTCGGCAACCTCCCTGAGGAAATACAATTGGAACTGCTTCCGCGCGCCCTCGACAACCCCGGAGATGTCCTGGCACGAAAAGGAGGGTCCACGGTGCCAATTCGCGAATGGCTGGGCAAGGCATTGAGTGCGCAATCTCCGGAAATCGCTCCGGATCTCTCTCCCTGGTCCCCGAAGACCTATGTCACTAACTACCAGTCCATCTACCGGGAGATTACCACCTGCCAAACCGAAAGACCTGACTGGCTTGATCACAGCCAACTCCTCAGCAAATTCCTCACCCCCGGACGTTTTCACTTCCTGCGTTCCTGAAGATGACCCCTCCCCTTGAAATCATTCGAAGGCTTTCTCGACCTTCGAAACCTGCACCCTCAGCCCTTCAGCCCGTTCTCCCTCCATTGTCTGGCATCAAGGCCGTTGTCTTCGATATCTACGGAACCCTTTTCAGTTCATCCTGCGGCGATCTTCAATCCCCACCCGGTCGAAAGTCAGAGAACATGCTGCTGTCAATTCTTCGTGATTACGAGATCACCCCCCCTGCTGGCCCGACCCCTCTCACCACCCGTCTCCATGACCTCATAAAGAGGGAGCACGAGGAGGCTCAAGCAAAGGGCAATCTTTTCCCGGAAATTGAAATTCGTGACCTATGGGGCAAAATCCTCGACCTTCCCCCGGGACCTACGATCGAGAGCATTGCTCTTCGCTATGAATGTGGCGTTAACCCCGTCTGGCCCATGCCCGGAGCTGGAGACCTGCTTTCAACCCTGCGGCATGAAGGCCTCGCGCTTGGCCTCATCTCAAACGCCCAGTTCTACAGCCCCATGCTTTTTCCCGCCCTTCTCGGACTGGAGCTTCCAGAGCTTGGGTTCACTTCGGATCTCTGCATCTATTCCTACCAGCATGGAATCGCCAAGCCTGACCCGGGTCTTTACGAAATCCTCCGCATGAGACTCAAACAACACGGTATCGAACCGGGAGAAACCCTGTATCTGGGAAACGACGGCCTCAAGGACATCGACCCCGCGACCCGGCTCGGATTCCACACCGCACTCTTCGCCGGAGACGACCGCTCCCTGCGCTTGTACCCCGACCGGGATGAACTCCTCCCCCCCGATGCGATCCTGACCCACCTCAAGCAGGTCGCCGGATTATTGAATCCCGTCAACTCCTGACGATTCCGAAGCAGTGTCTCCTCCATCGCAAAAGAGCCCGCTCTCAACCGGATTCCACCTTTTATGGCATCTCGCATCTCTCGCGCTGGGAGCCTTTTTTATCCGAACAGGCGTCCTTCACTTTACCGATCCCTCATGGTTTGAACCAATCGTGCCGAGCATGCCTGGAACACCACGATTCTGGGTTCTCCTGAGCGGGGCAGTCGAAGCACTCCTAGGCATAGGCCTGATCATCCCTTTCCTCAGGAAATGGAGTGCAAAAGCCACTGCCATCTTCCTCGTCCTGATTTACCCGGCCAATCTGAACATGTGGATCAACGACTTGTCCCTTGGAGACGGGACCAAGCTGTCTCCATCCGGACACCTGATCAGAATGCTCGTACAACTGACCGCTATTGCGGTCTGCCTGTGGATATTCCGAAAGAGCCAAACCCCGGAAAACAAGGCATCTTAGCAGGCACCAGGTCGCGAGCTCCTCAATCCGGAATCACTTCCCATCGGGTAAGACAAGAGGGCACTAATCTTTTGCAAGGTATCGGCAGACTGGTTTCGCATTTCGGGGTATTACAAAAGCGTGACGTAACGACCCCGTATTCAACCTGCCTATTCGGTCCACCATGCATGTTGATGGGTTTTCATGCGCGACCGAAAAGGTTTCTCCAACTGCATTGTGAGCGTTGTAGGTTAACCGTTTCATAACTGGGCAGGGCGGGGTCGTTCGTCACACCTTCTTTACCCGGTATAGCAACTGCGAAGCACCTTTCCACGCTGTAGCTAAGTCCTCCCCAAGGACAAACTTCCTCAGGAACCAGTCGGCTTCCTCTTTTCCACAATTGTTCCTCCCGTGGGATCAGTAAGAATCCGAACCCGGTCTTGCGATCTTAGGTTACGGATACCCCGGGCGCGTTGGAGGACCGTAACCAATTCTCCTCCATCCTTCCGAATTCGGATTTCAAAGGCAGTTTTCCCGGCAAGCTTCTCTCCCAGTCCGCCCAGCAAACCACCGATCAGGGCTCCCTCAAACGCCGCCCCGTCATCCGAACCGATGAGCGCTCCCGCTATAACGCCGCCCACCACTCCATCACCATCGTCCGGGGAATCGTTATAGGTAACCTCCCTGATACTCACCACCGTCCCGAACTCCTCCTTGTAGGACTTCTGTAACTGCAGGGAAGTCGCAGGAGTTGTCGCAGTCTGGCATCCGCCCACAGCGAGGCATCCGACTCCCAGCAAAATCACCATCATCCTATGCATGCTCAGGAACTATCAGAACGGGCAACTGACTGGCAATCCGCATTCAATCAGGAAGACCGATGAGGCCGAGGAGCTGTGATCGTGTGACCATCGCAGACCATATCCCTCCTCGGTTTTCTTGACGAGGAGCCCCCGCAGGGAAAGCATTGGATCAGGCAGAAAAAATGAGCGGATCAGACGAAGGCCCGGTGCAGGAGCCATCAGGAGAGGCTGACTCTCCCTCTCCAGAGGATCCACCTCCCCTCCCTCAATTGGAGGAAGAGTCGTCGCCTCCCCCCCTACCCTCCCAGGGCAACCGTGATCCGGATAATGCTCCTCCAACCCCTTCCCCGCAGCATGTGGGAAAATCCACGCTCAGGAAAAAGAAGGGTTGTGCTTCATCCTTCTGGTCCGCTGCCCTCTGGATTGCCATCGTAATCCTCCTCGTTGGCGGGTGGTTCGCTCAGTTGATCGGATTCGAGATCATCCGGGACATGAGGCAACTTGAGCGTATCCCGGATGTAGAAGCTATCGCCCTCGTGGAAGGAGAGGTCACCATGAGCGGCTTGGTTCTGGACGGCGGGGAAAAAGTAGATGGAAAATACACCAAGACACGGAGCTACTACCTCTACTGGCTGGAGGAGGAATGGGTCGAAGACGATGACGGAGGAGGGAGCTGGGAGACGCGGGCCTCCGGTCGTCGGCACGCGGACTCCTTTGTCATGGAAGACCAGACCGGCACGGTAGAGGTCTCCCTCGAGTCCTTGTCAGAAAGCAACGAGCATCCCGAATTAAAACTGGACTACCAGCGACGACGCGGTGACCGGAGGTTTTCCGAGTATCGCATTGACCCGGGGGAGAACTTCTTCGCCTTCGCGAAGGCCGAACCACGAAACACGACGGAAACGGATAGCCCCGACTACCAGCTGAACTTTGCTTCCGCCGGCTCATCCTTCACCCCGATCCTCGCGCAGGATGCCACTGCAACCTCAGTCCGCAGTGGGCAGGGCACCAATGGCGTCGTTAGCAGCATTATGAGCGTGGTGGCCTTTGCCTTCGGGATCATGCTTCTCTGCTTCAAGCTCCGGATTCACCGCTTGCTCCTCTTCCTCACCCTCCTGAGTGGATTGAACCTCTGCGCCCTCTTCCTCATGGGCCTGGGAATGCTCTCCACCGACCTTGAAGACGGAAAAGAGCGCCTTTCCCGGCATACCAGAAGCGCTACTGCTGCGGTCGAGCACGAACTGAACCTTGCCGAAGGCTCCTTCAACTGGGAGGGATCCCTCTCGGTCCTGCAGAAGCATGAAGACGAGCAATCCAGACGCCGGGTCCTGGGAATCCGAGAGGATTATGCTGCCGCCATCGAACGCACCAACGCCATCCTCGCCCGCTTCCCGGAACGGCACCTCGCACCACTCTGGGGGATTCGAGCAACACCCTCCATTCTGGAGGAAAAGGATCCCCCCCTTGACGATTTTGAAATCAGTAAAAGTCCGATCCATCCATGGATGGTCTGGGTAGGAGGGGCTATCGCTCTGGTTGGCGGCATTCTGGGCAGCGCCTCCGGATTCAGGAGAGTCAAAACCAAGCGCTACATCGAAAATGTCCCCACCTCCCTCTCTACCGGACTCGCCTATGGTCCTGCCGAAATCAAGGGAAAGTCCGTTCTTTATGATGGAGACAACCACTTCATCCAGGGACCCCTTACCGGGGACAGGTGCTGCCATGTCCGCTACAAGGTGACCGAGGAGCGTGGTTCGGGGAAGGATAAGAAAACCGTCACCATCGAGCACTGGACCGAGCAGGTCCCCTTTTTATGTCACGACATGGAAGGTTGGACACGCGTGGTGCCAGCAGGGGCCGAGATGCGGGTGGACTGCACCGCCCATACGCGATCAGGCCGGCGAAACTACTATGAATACAGCATTTCCGAGGGAGAGGACCTCTATATTCTCGGCTCCGCTGTCATCGAACCCATTGAAGGCGAAACCCTTCAGATCGCCGATGGAGACAATGATGGGTTCCCCTTCCTGATCTCCGACAAGAGCGAGAACGACACCATGCTCGGAGTCAGCAAGGGAGCGCTCACCAAGATCAGCCTCGGCTTCATCGGCATCGTGACTCTCGTCATGCTGATGTTTGCCGGAACGGGATCATATTCCCCGACAGACTTCATGGCCGCAGCACTCACCGCCCCGGCCTTCCTTGTCTTCAGCACCTTCATCCTCATGTTCAACGACCTTGTCTTTCTTCGCAACCGGGTCAAACGGGCCCATGCCAATATCGAAGTCGCGCTCAAGAAGAGATTCGACCTGGTCCCGAACCTGGAGTCCATCGCTCAGAGCTACCTCGGGCATGAGCGGGAATTACAGGAACACCTCGCGAAACTTCGCTCAATCCACAAGGGCAGGAAAAAATACACCCCGGATCAAATCGATTCCGCCATCCGGGCAGACAGGGCCGTGACCGACCGGATGCTGGCCCTTTTCGAGGATCACCCCGATCTCAAGGGTAACACCGTCACCGCAGATTTGATGAACCGGCTGGTCCGGATCGAAAACGAAATCGCTCTCATGCGTGAGGGCTACAACGACAGTGTAGAGCTCTACCGCACCGGTTCACAAAGATTCCCCGAGGTTCTTCTGGCCAAGGCCTTTGCCTTCAGGGACGCGGATTTCCTGCGGGCTGAACTGGAGGTAAGGAAGGTACCCGAGGTGGACATGGGACCCTGAAGTCCCGGCTTAACATGGTTAACCATTCTCGACCGGGGAACGACCCTCCGGTTTGCATGGGTCGTCTACCGGTTGAACGTCCCGGGCTTTCCGCTTCCTCATTACCATTCTGACAGCCAGATAAGGGAAAAGGAAAAGAAGGAGTATGCACAACTTAAGAAAGATCATCCCCGCATAGTTGATGATATCGAAATGCTCCCTGCCTATCGATGGAGCAACGCTTGAGTGCACCTTGTATACAAAATCCCCGCCTATCTGCAGGGCACCCCACCAGTAGAACAGCATGATAAAGCCGATGACACTGCACCGAAGCAGGATCTGGGCTGCTATCTCAAGTACTTCATCAACCACCACCCTCATACTGAAGCCTAACAATCCCGGTCCCAGGAGACAAGCCGTCAGGGGACCTCACAATCAGACGATTGATCAAAGCCAACTCCCGTCTATGCTCGACCCATGGAAGAAAGCAGGGAAACAGTCGATACCCTTAAACGCACCCTGACCAGGCGTTATCTTCTGCAGGCGGGAACCACCGGAATTGGATCCTTGGCCCTGGGATCACTCCTTGCACCACAGGCCTTCGCAAACAAGGTCGCTCAGGGGCGATCCCAATTCGCTCCCAAGGCCAAGCGCATCATCTTCCTCTTCATGAATGGAGCTCCTTCACAGCAGGACCTCTTCGATCACAAGCCCCTGCTTGATCAGCATCACGGCAAGGAACTCTTCAAGAAATTCGATCCGAAGGCTAAGACCTGGAGCAAGGAAGGGTTCATTGAGCGCACCCAGCGCCTCACCGGCATGACTTCCGGCCAGCAATCCTTCCCAGTCGCCCGTTCCAACTGGAAGTTCAAACAGTATGGACAGGGTGGAGCATGGCTCAGCGACCTCCTTCCTCATACTGCCCGGGTAGCGGACGACCTGTGCTTCGTTAAATCAATGCACACCGAGGCAATCAATCACGATCCCGGCGTAACATTTTTTCAAACCGGTCATCAGCAACCGGGCCGCCCCAGCATGGGGTCCTGGATGAGCTACGGGCTTGGATCTGCCAACGAAAACCTTCCCACCTTCTGTGTCCTGATCTCCAATGGAACCGGACGCCCCGGAAGCCAACCGGTCTATACCAAGCTCTGGGGCAGCGGCTTCCTTCCCAGCGTACATCAGGGAGTCCAGCTGCGTGGAGGTAAGACCCCCGTCCTCTACCTTAACAGCCAACCCGGCGAATCGGTTGATTCCCGGCGCCGCATGATTCAGCGGATGGAAACCCTGAACAAAATGCAGCTGGATGCCTTTGGCGACCCGGAAATCGCTACCCGCATCGCCCAGTATGAAATGTCCTTCCGCATGCAGATGTCCGTTCCGGAGGCCACCGACATCAGCAATGAACCCAGGTCCATCCTCGATCTCTACGGCCCAGAGTGCCAGACGCCCGGAAAGTTCGCAGCCAACTGCCTGCTGGCCCGGCGACTTGCCGAACGCGGCGTTCGCTTCATTCAGTTATACCACCGGGGCTGGGACCAGCATGGGGGGCTTATCGGTGCGCTTCCCAAGCAATGCAATGACACCGACCAGGCCGGCGCTGCCCTCGTAAGCGACCTCAAGCAGCGGGGCATGCTGGACGAGACCCTGGTCGTCTGGGGCGGAGAGTTCGGCCGCACCACCTACTCCCAAGGTGGCGCCGGAAAAGCCGCTAACGGACGGGATCACCATCCCCGCTGCTTCACCTACTGGATGGCGGGGGGAGGAATCCGGCCCGGAGTCAGCCATGGAGCCTCAGACGATTTCGGCTACAACATCGCAAGGGACCCCGTGCACGTGCACGACTTCCAGGCCACCGTGATGCACCTCATGGGTGTCGACCATGAACGCCTCACCTTCAAGTATCAGGGCCGTCGGTTCCGGCTCACTGACGTGCATGGCAAAATCGTTCACCCCATTCTCGCCTGATCCCATGCGCTCCCTGACCCTCCTGCTCGCCACTACCGTCGCCTCCTATGCGGCCAGCGATTCCGAGCCTGTCTCTTTCAACGAGCAGATTCTACCGATTCTCTCGGACCGCTGTTTCAGTTGTCATGGACCGGACTCAGCCGCCCGCAAGGGAGGCATGCGCCTTGACCTCGAGGAAGCCGCAAAGTCCTCCCTTGAAAGCGGCATCATCCCCATCGTTCCGGGCAAACCTGCTGCAAGCGCCATCATACAGCGAATGCTGAGCAAGGATCCTGATGAGGTCATGCCTCCCCCGGAATCCAAGATCAGTCTCTCTTCCGACGAGGCTGCACTTATCGGCGCCTGGATCTCACAGGGCGCCGTCTGGGAGAAACACTGGGCCTTCCTTCCGGCAAGGAAGAGCCCCCCCAACTCTCCGGCAGACCATCCCTGGCCCCGGAACATCATTGACCACTACATTCTCACCCGTCTCGCTGAAGAAGAGTTGAACCCGGCCCCTCCCGCTGCCCCGGCTCATCTTCTGCGTCGCCTGAGTTTCGACCTTACTGGCCTGCCACCAACCATCCCGGAATTGGACGCATTCCTGTCTGACAACTCACCTGAGAGCTATGAGAAGGCGGTAGACCGGCTCCTTGCCTCCCCGGCCTTCGGGGAACGTCTCGCCCAGGAGTGGCTTGATGTGGCCCGCTATGGCGATACGGATGGTCTGTTTGAGGATCATCCCCGCACCATCTGGGCATGGCGGGATTGGGGGGTCACGGCCTTCAACGACAACCTCCCCTACGACCAATTCATCACCTGGCAACTGGCCGGCGACCTGCTCCCTCAGCCTACCCGCGACCAGCGGATCGCAACCGGTTTCCTTCGCAACAATCCCACCTCCAACGAGGGAGGACTTATCGATGAGGATTACCGCATCAAGTATCTCGTGGACCGGGTTAACACCACTTCCACCGCCTTCCTGGGACTGACCATGGAATGCGCGCAGTGCCACGACCACAAGTTCGACCCAATGACTCAGAGGGAGTACTACGAGTTCGCCGGTTTCTTCAACAGTCTGGAAGGCAGGGGAAACACCAAGGGGGCAACCTCCCCCACCCTGAGAATCCTCCCTCCCGGGAAGGAAAAACGGCTCGAGACCATCCAGCAACGCCTCGCAACCCTCGAAGATGAACTGAAATCGACTCCCGATGCTCTCACCGAGGGATTCGAGAAGTGGCTGGAGCAGATCGAGAAGCCTGTTAACTGGCATTCACTCAAAGTCCTCGCGGACTCGCGGCGCAACACCTCCAAGGGCCCGGAAAAAGCCTATGAGAAATCCCCTGTCAGCGGACAGTTCATCCGTATCGCCCTCAAACCCGGCACCACCTCCTTCCTCACCATCTCGGAAGTTGAGGTATATTCCGAAACAGGAAATGTCGCCCGCTCCGGGTCTGCCCACCAGAGCAGCACCGGTTACAACGCGCCCGCCCGCAAAGCCATCGACGGCAAGGCGGATGGATCCTTTGCCTCCTGCTCCTGCACGAACGAGGAACAGGATGCCTGGTGGGAACTGAACCTTGGGCGGGAACTCCCCATCGATCACATTCGCGTCTTTAATCGTAATGACTGCTGTCCCGAACGACTCAACAATGTCTCGATTACAGTGCTTGATGCCAAGCGCAGGGAGACCTGGTCCAACAGGATCGAAACGGCTCCCTTTCGCTCCTCTTTCGTTCAGAACCCCAAAGCGCCACTACCAGGCACACAGGCTCCCACAAGCTACGAACTGATCCTAGAGCCCAAGGCAACAGGACAGAAAATTACCGCCTTTCAAATCTCGAGTGCCTCAACTGGGACCATCCCGTCAATCAAGGCTGAGATTCTCGGGGAGTCGCCTCGTCCTCTTAAACTCGATCATGCCGAAAAGATAAGCCTGAACCCCGGAACCCCTCATCTGCTCACCCTTCCTGCACCTCCTGCTCTTGGTAAAACTGAAAGGCTGAAACTCACAATCGAAGGGGATGTCGGGGTCTCGGTGCAGATGACCACCGACCCCTCCGTCGTTCAACGAGCCAAGCTTCCCAAGGATCGGGACAAGCGCCTCGAGCACTTTCGCAACTCATGGCCTGGCTTCTCGGCCCAGCGCAGCGAACGCGATTCGCTTCAGAAGGAAAAGGCCGTCATCGACAAATCAGCGGTTATCACGATGGTCGCCGGCGAGCAGGCCAGGATCCGCCCAACCTACATCCTGATGCGGGGGGAATATGACAAACCGGGCGAACAGGTACAGCCTGCCGCACCCGGCAGCATCATGGACTTCAGCGAGGAGTTGCCAAGAAGCAGGCTGGGACTGGCCCAGTGGATGACAGCACCCTCAAATCCCCTTACTGCTCGCGTCGCCGTCAACCGCTACTGGCAACTCCTCTTTGGAGCGGGACTGGTCACTACCTCAGAGGATTTTGGTACTCAGGGCAACCGACCCAGTCACCAGAACCTTCTGGACCATCTCGCCGTCGACTTTGTGGAGTCCGGCTGGGACTTGAAACGCTTGATCCGCCTCATGGTCACCTCCGCCACATACCGCCAGGCCAGTCATCTCACTACCGAACTGGTCGAACATGATCCGGACAATCGCCTCCTTGCCCGTATGACCCGACAGCGACTTCCCGCGGAATTTATTCGGGATCACGCTCTCTTCACCAGTGGCTTGCTCGTCAGCAAGATGGGCGGCCCCGGAGTGAACCCTTATCAACCCTCGGTCCTCTTTGGACGCAATGCCATTGGAGCGGCCGGGGCCTCATTCAAGCAGGGCTCGGGCGACGACCTCTATCGCCGCAGCCTCTATACTTACTGGAAACGTCAGATTCCCGCTGCCAACATGCGCATCCTCGGAGCAGACGGGCGCACTGCCTGTCGCACCCGGCGCGAGGCGACCAATACTCCCCTCCAGGCCCTCGTCCTGCTTAACGACCCCCAGTTTGCGGAAGCAGCCCGGGGCCTTGGAGAGCGCATCATGAAAGAAGGTGGGGACACCCCGGAGAAACGCCTCTCGTTTGCCTTCCGACTGGCCACTTCTCGCACCCCGACCAAGGCGGAACTCACTATCCTGCTGGCGGAGTATTCCGACCGTCTTCGGGAGTTTCAGGATACTCCCGAGCGAACCCGGGACTACCTAACGGGCATTGGGACTCACAAGGCAGACCCTGTCCTCGATCCAGCCCAGTTGGCCGCTTTTACTGCCACCTGCTCCCTTATCCTCAACCTGGACGAGGCGATCTCAAAGAGCTGATCTATTCTGGAAACCCGGCCCGGTCTACTTTCCTATTTGTCTTCTTCACGGGTTGAGGAACAAGGGAGCAGTCCCATGCCCTCCTTGAGAGATTGCCTGAGACCAACTGCTAATCGAAGCGTAGCCGCCAGTGACGGCAGTCAGGATTAGGGCGGGATCCAAGTTGCGCAAATCGTCGAAAACGTTCCCAGCATTCCGAAAAGTCCTCATGCTCATGGTGTTTGCGGATGATATCCGCTATAGCATAGGAAGCCCCATAGCGAGAGCACATCGCCCGGACATCCTCATCATTCACCTCGTAACCCAGGCTCCTGAGATAGCGCACAATCTTGCCATGACCCTTGTCGGTCTGGAAAACGCGAGTCTTCCAAGTTAGCCGAAAAAGAGAATACCAGCGTGGATTGAGATGGGTAGCGACCGCAACCGCATCAAAACGTCGCAGGAGTCCTGCAAGCCCGGTTAACTCCTGCACTCTTGTCAATTCATCCACAAGGGCGAGACGAGGCGCACCCGTGTTCATGACAGAGCGCACATTGTCATCCCTTCCTGGATCAGAATAGAACCAGGAAGGCTCATGGTCCATGAAACTGGGATGCTCTGTAAGCTGCCTCAGGTAATGACTTTTACCGCTGCCGCTACATCCATGGAAGATGAGAAGCTTATCCCTCGTAAGATCAGCAGGCATCACTCCAAGGAAGTCATCGAAGGGCTGGTTGGAGTAAAATAACATCGACACCCTAAAAGAAGTCTTCAACGGCAAAGAAAGTAGTGGGCAGAACCAGTTCCTGGTCGACAAAATCCGGGTGAATCAGCTGAGCCTCCCAGTAAAGCTTCAGCCCATGAGTTTCGGACGCCATGCACGGGGGATAAAGCTGGGCGAAAAGAGGCGCAAGTTCAATAGACTCCTCGAAGCAGGTATGAAGCGGGGTGCCCGCCGGAATCTCAGGGATTGTCTTTTCGTAAAGGATCATTGAGCGAACCGGGGTCGAGAAGCTCACGGTTCTTTGGCTTGATCCTGACCCGCGCACATATTGCCCACATTCCATGTTGCAGGCAACAATCCGGAGAGTGGCCTGTTCGAGGGCAACTCTGGATCTTCCCCGGACTACATCCCCCACCTGAATGGAAGTTGTCTTGGTTATCCTGCCCGACTCCCCTCTCAGCCTCCTCCACACTCCAGTCAGACGGGGACCCACGTGGAACTTCATATACCTCCGCAGGCGCTTCCGGATGGCCCACCACATGCCGCTTGCGATCAGCGCGTCGACGCCACCCGCCTGCCCCAGAGGCAGACCATCGTCGTGATGGGAATAAAGAATCGTCTGGTATTCGGGTGAAAACTGATCATGCACCCCGATCAGGGTATTGATCCCTATGATGATACCAGCCACCAGGAGAAGGCCGATCGTGATGATACGATCAGAACCGGAAAGGGCTCGCAGGTTCCTGACCAGACTAAACTCATCACCGGGGTCAACAATATCCTCGCCCCCGGAAGCCACTGGCTTCTCTGGAGGCTTGATCACCAGATCGACACGTTCAGGTTTTTTCCGGAACACCCCCCGTTTTCCCAGGTCGAGCTGGAGATAGAGATCATTCCGGATCTGTTCGCCAACATACTCGTACGGGAAATTCCCCATTAATGGAATCTTCACTTGGTTCGCCCCTGAAAGGACCTTGAAGGTCTTCATGCCAAGAGTCCCGGTGTCGTGCACCGGCCTGCCGTCGTTGACTATGGTTTTCAATTCGAGCTTCGCGGTCGCGGTGACGCCCTTATACTTACTAGCGACCAGTTCGAATTGGATATCTGCAGCAAGAGATCCTTTCTCACTGCGGAGAATCTCGATGGCGGCCGACTTGACTGGGGCATTCATTTCTCTCGATTCCCCGGAGGATTCTGGGGAAGAGGTTGGATCTCTAGCTCTGGCACAAGCAACTCTTCCCTTTTCCCGAAGAACATCGGCACGATTAGCTGGCAGCCACTCAGGAAAAAGAGAGCCAGCACGGCAGATACAACAGAAGGGAGAAAACCATTTATTACGTTAACAAACATCTAACCCGCCACGAAAGCAGAGAACAAGCGAGAAGAGTTAGCACGGCCGTAAAGCCGGCGGATTAACTGTCGCAGGAAGTTCTGCACTCATCACTTGATTCGGGCCCTGTTGAACAGGGGTGACTGGTATACTTCTGCCTTCAGGGTGAAGCGGGTCAACCCTGTGAGACCAGACCGCTTCAACTCCTCCTCTATCAACCGGAAGCAGGTTACCTCTCTGTTCTTTAATCCATATTCCACCACCATCCTCCCAGGCACACCAAAGCCGCCTCGCTTGACAACCCCCTTCCCCCACACTTCCAGACCATGCTCTTCAAGCTTCTTACGAACGAATACTTTCCCTTGATTATCCGACGAGGAAGTTTCGACGATAATCGCAACACATGGCATCTCCGATTCTCGTGGCGCTTTTCGGAAAGCATAGCGAACAAGGTATTTGCCGAAAATTCCATCACGGTTCTGGAAACAGGAATATGTCACCCCCTCCTTCCCGGTGACTGGCAAGACCGGTTTCACCCCGCTGAAATCCTTTCGGAATGTATCGAGGGTCCTCAGGATACCCTGCGCTCCTGCACTGAGAGCAGGAAGAAGAGCAGCTGACAGCAAGATGATTACCCACTTCATGGCCAATTACCCTGACGGGCAACCAACTGGTCATCTGAATTCCTCCTCGCCTCAACCTTTTTCTTCCCCAATTAACTGACTACAAGCAGGAAAGCCCGCAGCAACCGACCTCTGCGCAAGCTGATTCGCAAGTATCAACCCCTCCTCCTTGCCCGTCGACGACTCCCATGTCGCTCCTGCACCTTCACCGCCTCGGCGCGGGCCCCGGGTTCGTTCCGCGCCTCTCCCATGCGCTTTCGTGCCAGGGCATAGGCTTCCCGATGTTGCACGACCGGAGGAGGGTAATCCTTTCCCACAATACAGCCGACCTTTCTCTGGAGACTTACGGGCATTCGATGAGGCTCCGGGAGGTAGGCCTTCGGCACCCCTTCAAGCTCCGGGCAAAACCGTCTCAGAAATTCACCTTCCGGGTCCTGATCAACAACTTGCTTCGCTGGAGAATAAATTCGGAGAGCATTTATCCCTGTCACCCCGGACTGCATCTGGAATTGGCTGTAGTGAATCCCCGGTTCGTAATCCAGAAAGTGCCGGGACAGAAACACCGCCGTTCGCCGCCAGTGCAACCAGAGATGATATGAAGCAAACGACACCAGCATCGCCCTCATTCGGAAATTAATCCAACCCGTCTGGTGCAGGGCGCGCATGCAGGCATCAACCATCGGGTATCCAGTTTCGCCCCGGCACCACGCCCCGAAACGGTCCTCCCGGAATTCATTTTCACGAAGTCCGTCATACGCCCGGTTCATGTTTTCGAACTCGATATCGGGCTCGTCTTCAAACTTTTGCATGAAATGACAGTGCCATCTCAGTCTCCCCTCGAAGGAACTGAGCGACTGCAACCACCTCTTGTCAAATGGTCTCCCTTCTTCCCGCGCAAGTCGTATATCCATTGCCCGGTCCCTCGTCCTTTGAAAGACCTCCCGGATTGAGATGTTACCCCACGCAAGATATGGACTGATCCTGCTGCAACTTCTTTCCCCGGTCAGTGGACTGGACATCTCCTTTCGATAGCCTACCCCACGCTCGACGAGGAAGGATTCGAGAGTTTCCCATGCCAACCGGGACCCTCCTTTTTGCACGGAAACCTTGGATGTCGCCTCTATCCCGACATCCCTGTAATCAGGAACAACTCCCGGATTGAGCCCCCTTTTGCTTACGATCTGGCTGGGAACTTCAACCACTGGATGAGACATGCGCTCCTTCCACAGAGCGGACCACCCATCTCTGGATCTCAACCCCCTCACCACCCCGGTCTGAGGCACCTCGTTCCAGACTATGGTCCGTGCCCGGGCCCACCGACTCACTCTCTTGTCTCGCTCGTAGGTAAGACGGTTTCCGGTCTCCTCATGGCTCCAGATACTCTGAAAACCGACCTCTCTCCATAACTCCTCAAATACCTCCACGACCTCACCCACACGAATCAGCAACTCACCTCCTTTTGCCCTCAGTTCGGTCCTTAACTCTCTGAGGGACTCACAAACAAACCTGAAGTGGCTGCCATCCGAATCATCTGCCTGCCAGAGAGTCGGCTCGAAACAGTAGATACATAAAACTGGACCCTGCTCACACGCATCTGCCAGCGGGCGGTGATCACTCAGACGGAGATCCCGCTTGAACCAGACTACACTAACCGACTGTGGACAACCCTGAGGCAAATTCCTGATCAACTTTTCGAAACAGAGCACAGGAATAGCAGGCTCGCTAATGGTTTTCGAAGAAATCCAGGCAAGGCAATTCCTCCAGGCAGGAGCAAAACCTCGGTGCAGGCAAAGCCCCTCACGGCATCACCGCAAAAGTTACCCGCAATCTGAAAAAGGTGGCTTCCTCCCCCGGGGGAATACGGTAATGGAAAGTGACCTTTTCGAAACCCGGCCGTGAGGGCCCTCTTGAGAATTCTACGAATCTACCTTGGTCCGCGCTCCAGCTCAGGAGGTCTTGAGAGGTCTCTAACTCGTAGATCAGGTCAGGAAAGCCGGTGCGCTGCTGAAATGACAATTCGATGCAGGACTCCACCCCCTCCCCCTGCACCCTCGTGGTCATGAGGCCCTCGCCTGCCACCATCGGATCGGATCCCAAGGCGTATTCAAGAAGGACCGGCAGACCATCGTGGTCAAAGTCCGCATCATACCCACTGACCTCCGGGTCTTCGAGTTGCGAAGGCGTGAAGACTGTTCTTTGCCAGTCACCGAACGAGACCCACCCTGGCATGGCGGCAAATTCATAATCAATTGCCCCCAGGAATTCTGGATTTACTCCATCGCTCCAGAACGCGAACCGGAATGGTTCATCGGGGAAAATCCTGGCATCGCTTCCTGACTGATCAGGGAAGCGTGCCTCTCGGGAAATGACGTAGGTCTGAAAGCTCGTTCTAATGCCATAAGGGGTAATGAGGGGGACCGCGTTTAGCGGAGATCCCCCGGTATTGAAAGTGCCTCTGGACTGCAGGAACGGCTCCTCGTTTTGCCAACTGACCTCGGACCCGATAATTCCTCGTCCGTAAATATCATATCCAGTGCCTGGGTTTCGATCCCTGTCGAGAGAGAGAAAGATGCTCGGCGAGCCCTCGAAGGCATTAAGTGCCTGCGATCCATTGTATTCGACCCGGATATAGATATGTTCGAGATCGTTGGCGACCTTCACACTCGTGATGTCAGGGGTCCCATCTCCGACCGGATCGCTCAAGGCCGAGGCAATACTCTCCCAATACTCAGGACTCTCCCCGCCGGGGAAGCTCAGGAAATGGGAGACGATCCCCCTCGGGGTCTCCCTGAGAATTCGCCTGTTTGATTCTTCATGCCCGAGACTATCTTCTGCCCGGACCGCGAAGGAGTATTCCACGCCGTTAGTCAGGTTCTTCACGGTGTATTCGAAGGGAAACGACCGCCGACCACTGCCCGAAAAATAGCTCTGCGGAGTTGTCATTTCCACCTCGGAAATCTTTGCAGCTTCATCAAATCGAAGAGCGCCGTTGTCTGCACTGTAGTAGATATTGTAGCCGACTGGCCCACTCTGATCACGTGCCACATCCCACCGCAACGTTACTTCCCCGTCTCCCGGAATAACCTCCTGGAGACCAACCCGTGCCTCTCCGGGAAGCGTATCACTCGAAAACGTGGAGTCCCATACCGGAGGACGAAGATCAGGGTGACCTGCATTCCACGATTCAGAGTCGGTGCGAAACGCGGTCTCGTTTACAAGCCGCGTAGTCCGGTAGAGGGGCCACCCTTGCATGAGTTGTGACTCGCGATATGCGCTTTGCCTCAGGGCTTCAGGATCATCCGGGGGATAATAATCGAGCGAGAAGATGGCAAATCCGTCCGGCCTCTGGGATTCTGCATTCAGCTTCGGCGCAAGGTAGGACTTATTGCTCAAAAAGAAGGGCGACGGGAGACCCACGGAGTTACTATCCGTGTAGTAACCCTCAAACAGCACCGCATCCAGGGCAGCCCGGATACTGAAATGGTAATGCTCCAGATTAGGGTCATGAAAAAACAGACCCCGGTTTCCCATCATGATCTTCCCGGGAAAGTCCGCCGCAATAGCATGCAGCAGGGCGCTGAGCCCCGGGGCTGTCCATTCATACCGGGTCACTCCATAGGAGTTGGGTGCTGCCACATCCAGAGTATCAAGAAGCAATCCATCACATCCATAGCCGGCGCCCACCGTCCGGGTCAGAAGCTCAAGGATCCCCGCCTTCCCTGCTGTCGCCTTGGTAGAGGACCGTAATACCGCCTGCCAGCCTGGATCTCCCGCGTTTACGTAATATCCGCCAAAGGCAGCGTTCCGGTCTGGCACCCCATCATGAGCGGAGCTGCGCCCCCCGGAAAGCAGTCCATCATCAAGGTAGTATGAGGCATACTGCAATCCACCGGGAGACGGGCTGCCATTCACATCAATATTTCTCAGGGTTCCAGTATCCGAACTCCTCGGATCGACACGTGGGCCCAACCCATTCCCGACAAAGGGCGCCTCGGGCCGGTCATCTTCGCCAACCGAAAGATAGCCAAGCACGAGAACATCATCCTCCGTCCCGCGAGTCCGGTCCGGGCCGGCCTGAATCGCGGCGATCTGCCCTGGGGAGATATTACTCACCGAGGGGTGAATGATCACCAGTCGGTAGTGGTCTCGAGCAAAGGAAACCTGGTCCTCCATCCAGTTTCCGTAATAGGCGAGATAGGAATATCCTGCGTTGACTCCCGCCAACCGTACTCTCTGACCTGAGGCAGCACCAATAAAGAAAGGAATGCACAGAATAGCTATGAAGAATCTCATTACGTAATCACTGCTCTTCCTTCACCAGTTGGAGGAGTCCCAATAACACGCGCTGCGGATGTTGGGGCAATAACGTATTCCTCCTTAATGCCACCACCTCTAGTTTGCGTTTATACCGTAAATCACTAGTGCGATCAGTCCGGCCACTGCGAGAACAAGAATTACAATTTGCACGCACCCCAAAAACTTCCAGTTCAGGTGCCCTAACTCCTCTAATAACTGCTGCTTTTTTGCTTCCCTCTTTTCCCTGTCCTTACGCGGGGTAAACCTTGGTTGACGCCTGCCTCTTCCCTCTTTCAAAGGCTCATTCCTCAGCTCTTCAGCAGGCTCGGATTGGCGATATACACCCTCTTTAAAACGCTTCTTCATCCTGTCACCCCCAGCTTCTTACCGGCCTCGGTGGCGGTAAGGGACCAGAACTCTTTCGCGCCCTTCCGGCTATTCTTTTTTCCGCATTTCAAGGACTTTTCCTGCGATCGCGGGAGCGTTTCCCGTCCGCTGCCTCATCCCCCCATTTTACCTCAAGCGCAGTCGGCAATCAGGGAGAGCCGATGCCACGCGGATCGGGGCGGGGTGAGGTTAGTAATCGACCTGCTCCGATTGGTGGCTTTCCTGGGAGGCCTTGATGACTTCTTCAACCTTAGCGACATCTTCCCGGGCTGCATCGATCTTCTTTTTAAATCCCTCGGACTTCTTTGCGTTCTCCTCCGTCCCCTTGGGCTTCGTCGCCAGCCACTCATTGAAAGACTTCATGGCCTCTCTCAATTTTCCCTCCGCAGCACAGAGCTCTGCACTGGCCTTCTTGTAGAACTCCGCCTTGTCAGGATCCGCCTTCAGGACGGTGTCCGTCTTCCGCGCAAAAAACACCTGGAGAACTCCAACTACTAAAACGGGAACCATGCAGATAACCAGGAGGGTTACCCCCGGATTTGCAAAGAGGCTGACGACTATGATGATTAGGACAGTCGAGAAAGGGTCCATCCCACCCTCCAAGGCGAGCGAGCCAACAACCGCAATCCCTGCGAGGATCGGAATCAAACACAAGATCGAAATCAGCCACCTTACCCGCATCGCGAACACATTGAATGATGACAAATAAGCTACGCGATCACTTTCAGAAGGTGACGGACTTGCCCAATTCAACGCTAGGAAGAGGGCGGGATTTCAGGGGGAATAAAGCTGGGATTGGCCTTACCCATGTAAGCGTTTTGGTAGTAACCACAACTGGATAGCGCCCCAAGGGCAACTGAGGCAAGAATCACTAAAATTAATTTCTTCATCACCGCATCTTACCAAGCCCTCTCTTCTTACCGTGAATTCATAATGACGATGAAGTCATTGATCAGAGCGATAGTTTCTCAGACTAATCGGCGACTAGCCCTTACCGCGTGCTCTACCTGAGTCTGGTCTAGTGGTGGTGATACAGCCGCGATGTCCGGGGGCGCGGGTTTTGAAAAGGCCTGCCGTCCCCCCGGGCTGTTTCTTGTCACTTTTAGACCCTTTCGGCCCCTCAATTCTCAAACCCTTCTAAAGGCAGGCGTGAAAGTGGCGGAGCGGACGGGACTCGAACCCGCGACCTCCGGCGTGACAGGCCGGCGTTCTAACCAACTGAACTACCACCCCAGGAAGGGAACATGGGCGCAACAGGATTTGAACCTGTGACCCTCTGCTTGTAAGGCAG
>PAQU01000096.1 GCA_002709395.1 Roseibacillus sp.
TACGACAAGGTCCTGGATGCTCAGTCCGAACCAGTAGTGGAACGGGGAGAAGACGCCGTGCGGTGGACCATCGCTCGTAACCCCGAGTCCAACCCGGAAACCCCTCCCACCTTCTCCGGGATTCTTCCTATCGGCCCTTCCGCCCTCTCCGGGATCCTTGCTATCGGAGAAGAAGGCTATCAGGTCGCAACGGAGTTCGAGGAGAGCGCAACGGAATCTGGAGAAAAGGCTGAGGACTTTGACCCGTTTGCAGAGGCTGAGCTTTCGAGCTCATCCAGCAGGATGGAGTTCCTCTCTGAGGCAGCCAGCATAGCACCGGGAAAACCCTTCCACATCGCAATCAAGCTTACCCACCCCCAACACTGGCACTCTTACTTTATCAACCCCGGCTATGTTGGGCGCTCTCTTCGGCCAAACTGGAAACTTCCGCCCGACTTCAAGGTAGAGCGGGTCGCCTGGCCGGTTCCTCACATCGGCACTACCGCTGGCAAGAGAACCTATGGTTATGAACCTCTCGTTTATCACCTTTTCAGGATCACCCCGCCAGCAGAGCTTGAAACGGGGCAGAAGGTCACGATCGAGGCCTCTCCGAGCTGGATGATATGTAATGCCTCCAATTGCTTCCCAGAGCCCGGACTTGGTCAACCTCCCCTCGAAAGCAGGATAACCCTGCCGGTCTCTGCCGAGGGGTCCCCCAACCCGGCCAATACCTCAGCCTTCGCGGAGGCACGGGCCATGCTCCCCACTTCTCTGCCTTCGGACCTGACCATCAAGGCCATCAAATCCGCTGACAAGATCACCCTCGCCCTTTCACCTCCCGAGGCCGTTCCCGAAGGCGACATTCACTTTTACGATTACGACAAGGTCCTGGATGCTCAGTCCGAACCAGTAGTGGAACGGGGAGAAGACGCCGTGCGGTGGACCATCGCTCGTAACCCCGAGTCCAGTCCGGAAACGCCTCCCACCCTCGCTGGGATCCTTGCTATCGGAAAACAAGGTTACCAGGTCGCAACGGAGTTCGGAGAGAGTGCAACGGAATCTGAAGAAAAGGCTGATCGCACCGTCACTTTCGGAAAACTTCTTGCGATTCTCGGAGGGATGTTTCTCGGAGGGATGATCCTGAACCTGATGCCCTGCGTCTTTCCCGTCATTGGCATCAAGATCATGGGGTTTGTACAGCAGGCAGGAGAGAATCGAAAAACCATCCTTCTTCACGGCCTTATTTATGCCGCTGGAGTAGTCCTCTCGTTCTGGGTTCTTTCGGGACTTCTGCTGGCCTTGCGCGAAGGAGCTATCGGCAGTTCCGGACAGGATGTCAGCTGGGGATACCAGTTACAAAACCCCTGGGTCCTGTGGTCGCTGATGCTTGTCATGTTTGTCCTCGCCATGAACATGTTCGGAATCTTTGAGATCGGGACCTCGGCAACCAGCGTGGGAAGCAATCTCACCCACAAGCAGGGCGCGGCCGGGTCTTTTTTCTCCGGCGTCCTTGCGACAGTGGTAGCAACCCCATGCTCCGCTCCCTTCCTCGGGGTTGCAATCGGGCTTGCCTTCAACCTTCCGCCTTCCCTTTTCATGCTCTCCTTCACCGTCATGGCCCTGGGTCTCGCTTTCCCTTACGTTTTTCTTTCCGCGTTCCCAAAGCTGGTTGAGCGGTTGCCCCGACCCGGCGCATGGATGGAATCATTCAAGCAGGCGATGGCCTTCCTCCTCTTCGGCACCACAGGCTTCCTCCTCTGGTCCTTTCTCTCCCTGAAGGACGTCGGACTGGAGAAGATGCTTCCCATTGTGTTGGGACTCACCCTGGTCGGCATAGCCTTCTGGGTTTATGGCCGCTGGTGCGTGATCTCCCGGGCAAAAAGCACCCGGATCACAGGGCATGTCATCGCGATCGTCTTCGCGGCAATCGGGCTGATGGCATCCAAGCCTCCAGCCTCAGGACTGGAGTGGAAAGCCTGGTCGCCTGAGACGGTCAGCGAAGCGCTTGAGGAGGGCCGCCCTGTTTTTGTCGACTTTACCGCGACCTGGTGTGCCACCTGCCAGGTAAACAAGTCCCGGGCTTATAACGATAAGGTCAGGGCCCTGTTTGCGAAGCACGACATCCTTGCCCTGAAGGCGGACTACACGGACCAAGACCCCCGGATCTCCAAGGCAATTGCCGAACTGGACAGGCGGGCGATACCGGTCAACGTCCTCTATCTCCCCGGGGACCCGGAACCAAAGCTTACAAAGGAGCTCTTTGGTTCAGGTTATATGCAGGATTTCATAAGCGAGCATCTCGGGAATAAGCAGTAGAACCCCGACTTCAGCGCAGGATCCTTTCTACATGAAGGGCCAACTCTCCTCGGCCTGCCATCCGCTTCCTGTTGCACAATCGACAATCACCCGCTACTCTTCGATCATTATGAAAGCAGTTGCTCTTCCGGCCCTCTTCAGCCTGTTCTTTATCGGCGTCGCATCCTGTCAGGACAGCAGCAGCCAGAAAGGCAGCAATCTCCCAAAAAGCAAGATGAAGGAACACGCGGTCGATTCGAAGAATGCCCCTCCGGAGGGCTATGAAACCATCTCTCTGGGAGCCGGCTGCTTCTGGTGCGTGGAGGCCGTATACCAGCAACTGGAGGGAGTACATTCCGTGGTGTCAGGTTATATGGGAGGATTCGTGCCCAATCCCACATACGAGCAGATCTGCCAGAAAAATACCGGGCATATCGAGGTAGTACAGGTCGTATATGACCCCAAGAAGATCTCGACTTCTGATGTGCTGGCGTGGTTCTGGGAACTGCATGACCCGACAAGCAAGGATCAGCAGGGCGCTGACAAGGGCCCCCAGTATCGCTCCGCCGTATTCTATCATTCGGAGGAGCAGAAGAAATTGACGGAGGCGTCCAAAAAAGAGGCTCAAAAGATATTCTCAAAGCCAATCGTTACCGAGGTGCGCAAGGCCGAGAAATTCTGGGTTGCGGAAGATGAACACCAGAACTTCTACTTTCTCAATAAGCGCAGGAACGGATACTGCCGGGTCGTAATTCAGCCTAAGTTACTGAAACTTAAGCTGAAGAACTGATTCCTTCCCCGAGGGAGCAGGGGCACTTTCCGGCATGTCGCGGGGTTGCGCCTGGTCGGACCGCCCTTCGACGCAAGGCCCCAAAAAAGGGGCTCAATCGGGCCTTGCCTCAACCGCGGGGATACTTAAGATTTCTTAAATGCCTGCCGGCTACGAGTACGACCTGGACCACCGTGTTATCGATGCTGCAGCGTGGGATCACGTCACCCTGGTCGACTTGGAGCAGTATCTCGAGGAGGCTTCCCAGCTGCCAAATGACCTTCGTGGAGCCGTTGAGTATCTGGACCTCAGTGAGGTTCTCTCCCTCCAGATCAGTTCGGTGGGAGCACTCCAACTCGCACCCTGGTATGAAAGTCTGATTGACCGGGGTATTCGGGGATCCGTCGTCTATGCACCCGATGACGAGTTGCATGAACTCGCGAACACCGTAATCGCAACCTGCTCAATGATCGGCGGGGGATTACCCGATGGCTATCGCCTCACCCGCTCCCCAGTGGCCCTCAAGGATGTCCACTGCTATCTCGAGCGAGGTTCTGAATTTACGCAGATTGCGACCGAGTCAGCGCGGGTGGCCTGATCCCCCTGACCCTCTGCTCCTCCCTTGTCCCCCTTCCCCCGCGGAAGTGACGCTCCGATTTACCAGTTCCTGATATCGTCTTCGGTCCCGTTTTTTCCATCCGGACCAACTGACCATAGATCAAAATCAGGATTTTGCTGATCTGGATCACCCTTCTGATTCCGGAACCGCCAAGGGTTACCCCATGGATCCACTATCTCCACAGGAACATCGGATCCCTTCTTGTCGATCCAGTTCTGGTTATTGGTATTCGGATTAAGGTCGGGAATATAAACGACTGCTCCTTCGTCAGGTTCACCATCGAGCGCTCCGTCATCCGCGGTACCTGCGATCCCGTCCGCCCCGATTCCGTCCCCATAGAGCATCCGGTAAATGATAAGTCCGCTCTTCGCCTCGATATCCTCTTCCATCGTAGGAGGAAGATAACCTCCAGCGTCCGCCTTGTATTCGTTGATCTTGAGATTGAAGAGCTCCATCTGAACCCTCGCCTTCTCAACTGCAGCCTTCCGCTGAACAAAAGATGATACCCCAACCACCATCCCCGACAGGATCACGATAATCGTGACAACGGTGAGGAGTTCCACCAGGGTAAACCCCCGTAATCCTTTTGTTTTTAGGTTTTTATGGGAGCTTTTCATCTCGGCAATCAAGATTTTCTACTGCTGCATCTGCTGGATAATCTTAATCAGAGGTAGGAACAATGCAAATACAATTGCCCCGACAACTAGGGCAAGGAAGACAATCATTATAGGTTCGAGAACCGAGGTCAGGGCCGTCACCGCATTGTCGACCTCGTCGTCGTAAACATCAGCGATTTTCAGCAACATCTCGGGCAATTGTCCGGTTTCCTCTCCCACGTCAACCATGCTGATCACCATGGATGGGAATACCCCACTTGAGGACAGGGGCTGCACAATGGACTCCCCCTCCTTGACGGATTCATGAACCTTGTTGATAGCATCCGAAATTACCACGTTACCGGCCGTTTCCTTGGTAATATTGAGGGCTTGCAAGATCGGGACACCCGAGGTCACCAGCGTTCCCAGAGTCCGGGAAAATCGGGATACTGCGCTTTTGCGCTGGATCTCACCAAAAAGTGGCAGCTTGAGCTTAATTGTATCCAGGACACGACGTCCCGTTCTTGTCCGCCCCCACAACTGGAATATCAGCCAGACTCCAAAGACTGCAAAGAGGATCCATACCGCATTCGGAAGAACCACACTTCGCCTCATCATGAAGTCGGAGAATCCGAAGACTAACTGTGATATCTTCGGCAGTTCGGCCCCAGACATGTCCGCAAACATCTCCTTGAACTTCGGGACAATGAAGAGCATCAGGAATGTCATGATCGCCACTGCGATGAACATCACGATCACCGGATAGACCATTGCAGAAACGATCTTGTTCTTCAGCTTGTGGGCCTTCTCCTGATATTCGGCAAGGCGTGTGAGAACGACCTCCAGCACACCGCCAAGTTCCCCTGCCTTGACCATGTTGACATATAGCTTGTCGAAGATACGGGGATGTTGAGCCAGGCTCTCTGAAAACGTTGAACCTCCCTGCACTGAGTCAGCAAGAGAATTGATCGTACCCCGCAACACCTGATTCGGTTCCTGCTTACCGAGAACCGTCAGGCCTCTCAGCAGAGGCAGACCGGAATCAATGAGGGTTGCCAGTTGTCTGGTGAAAATCATCAGGACCTTGGGCTTGATCCGGCCGCCGGTGGTTCCCCGGGCTTTTTTCCTGCCTCGTGCCTTGGCCGCTGCTTTCTTGCCGGCGGCTCCAAGCTTGCCCTTTCCTTCCTGCACGATGCCCGTCGGATAGAGACCCTGCCCCCTTAACTGGCTCGTGGCTTCCGCTTCCGACCCGGCTTGTACGGTTCCCGTAGTTTGCTGCCCATTGGCATCAAGCGCGATATACTGAAAATTAGGCATTGGTATGATTGTCTGGATTTAAGGGGATATGAGAATTGTGAAGCGAATCGGGATATCAGGAACGGCTGCGATATTAGGTGTACTTGAGAACCTCCTCGATGGTAGTGACGCCTTCGTAGATATTACGCAACCCGTCCTCCCGCAAAGTGCTCATGCCAAGTTCGATGGCCTTCTGTTTCAATGCGACAGTTGGGGCCCGGTCAGTGATCATCTCCCGGATGGGATCCGAGACGCTTAAGAGTTCGAAGAGACCTCTTCGACCCCTCAGCCCGGTTTGACCGCAGAGATCGCAACCTCTTCCCGTGTAAAAATGTTTGTCACCCAGTTCGTGAGCCGAAAGGTCCAGTTGATTCAATACGGACTCATTGGGCTCATAGCTGTCACGGCATTCGGAGCAGATTGTCCGGACGAGTCGTTGTGCCAGGACTCCTTCAAGGGATGCCGCAACCAGGAAGGGCTCGGTTCCCATATCCACCAGTCGAGTAACTGACCCTGCAGCATCGTTCGTATGAAGGGTCGAGAGGACAAGGTGTCCGGTCAGGGATGCCTGGATGGCGATCTGTGCGGTCTCCAGGTCACGAATCTCCCCAACCAGGATCTTGTCGGGGTCCTGTCTTAGAAAAGCTCTCAGAATGCGTGCAAAACTAAGGTCAATCGCTTCGTTGACGGGGACCTGGATAATCCCATCGATATCATACTCCACCGGGTCCTCGGCAGTCAGGAGTTTGGTATCGATGGTATTGATTTCCTTCAGGGCCGCATAAAGGGTCGTGGTCTTGCCCGCACCCGTAGGACCGGTCACCACAAAGATTCCATTCGGTTTCTTAATTGTGGTGTTCACATACTCCTCAACATGTTGAGGCAAGCCGAGGACATTGAGCGACATGTTCACGTTGGAGCGGTCCAGCACCCTTAGAACCACACTTTCTCCATACGAGGTAGGAAGGGATGAAACCCGCAGATCGACCTGCTGGTCTCCAATCTGCTTTACGATTCGCCCATCCTGAGGAACTCGCCGTTCCGCAATATTCATGTTCGACATGACCTTGACCCGGGAAAGGATCGGCAGGGCCAGGTGAATCGGAGGCGGGGCCATCTCATAGAGGGCTCCGTCGACCCGGTAACGGATCTTGAAGTCTTTTTCGAATGGCTCGAAATGGATGTCAGAAGCTCGCTCCTTGATGGCCTGGTAAATTACAAGGTCCACATAGCGGACGATCGGAGCCGAATTCGCCTCATCGGCAAGCTCCTGCTCTGACAGTTCCTTTCCATCGTTGTCGAGTTCCCCGAGGAGCTCAGCCATCGCGGCACCTTCGTCAGCTCCTCCACTGTAAACCTCGTTAATCTTCTTCTCGATGACGTGAGACGGGGCAACCACGACTTTGATCTCCTTCCCCAGGGCGAATCGGAGATCCTCAGCTGTCTGCGGATTCATTGGATCCAGCAGGGCGACCGTAATTCCCTCGGCATCGAAATTGACAGGGAGCGCCCCATGAAGGCGCGCCATTGGAGCTGGGATTACGGCCAGGAGTTCCTCAGGGGGGACAAATTCAGTGAGGTCCACCAGATCAGCCCCAAGTTCCTGAGCGATAATGCCCCACATGTCCTCCCTGGACTGCACGACCTGGAAATCCGTGAGAATGTCACCCACATCCTTCCCACTGGCATCCATCTCGCGAAGCATGTCCTCCGAGAGGGAATTGTCGATCATTCCCCGGGATACGAAGATGTCCAAGACGTTGCGGTTATCCATTGAAATAAGGTAGGGTTGACTTGAATTTATTCAGCATCGTCCATCGTCACGGAGATCACCTCCGAGGCCGAAGTGATTCCGGCCAGAACCTTTCTGATCCCATCTTCCCGAAGGGTCCGCATCCCAAGCTCCCTGGCCCGCCGCCGGAGCTGGGGAGTGCTGAGGTTTTCATTCACAAGGTGGCGGACCTCATCATCTACCTTGAAGATTTCAAAAATACCCTGACGACCCCGATAGCCTCCCTTCCGACAGCTATCGCACCCGCCTGGCCCCATGATGGTGCTCTCCGCCACCTGGGACTGGTCCAGTCGAAGGAGGCGCATCTCGGCTTCGGTTAACTCGGCTGGCCCCTTACACTCCTTGCACAACGCACGCACAAGACGCTGGGCCATAATCGCACGAACGGCGGAGGCAATAAGAAAGCGCTGCACCCCGATATCGGCGAGCCGCGCCACCGCACTTGGTGCATCATTGGTATGAAGGGTCGAAAACACCAAGTGGCCGGTCAGCGACGCATTGATTGCGATATTCGCTGTTTCCACATCCCGGATCTCGCCCACCATGATGATGTTGGGGGCCTGACGGAGCATTGCCCGCAGAGCAGCCGCAAACGTCATCCCAATATCAGACTTAACCATGACCTGGTTGATGCCGGCCAACTGATACTCAATTGGATCCTCAACCGTAATGATCTTCCTGTCGGGTTTGTTGATGTAGTTCAGACAGGCGTAGAGGGTGGTCGTTTTTCCCGATCCGGTTGGACCGGTTACCAGGATGATTCCGTCCGGCAGGCCCATTAACTCCCGCATCACCTGCTCGTCATCGGTAAAGAATCCCAGTTCCGGCAATCCCAGAAGAAGCGCTGACTTGTCCAGGATCCGCATCACGATGCTTTCTCCATGGTTACTGGGAACGGTTGAAACCCGCAGATCAACCTCCTTGCCCCCGATACGCATCTGAATTCTTCCATCCTGGGGAACCCGCTTTTCCGCGATGCTCATTGTCCCGCTCATGACCTTGACACGAGCTACGATCGCGGGAAGAAGACGTTTTGGATGACTGTCGACTTCTACGAGTCGACCATCGACCCGGAAGCGAATCCGGAGCGTTGTCTCCATGGGCTCAACATGGATGTCAGACGCCCTAAGGCGAAAGGCCTCCAGAAGCATATTGGAAACCATCCGGATAATCGGAGCGTCATTCGCATCAGCCTCCTCGGTTTCGCCCTCGGTAATAACGGTGAATGACGTGCCGCTGTCTGACTCCTCGGACTCAACACCATAGTTGTCATGCAGGGCCTTACCTATTGCAGACGGCGTGGCAGACACGAAGTTAACCTCTCTTCCTACCACATGGGGAAGACTGTCCAGGGTCTCGAAGTCAAGGGCATCGGCAACCGCAACAGTCATGTATGTGCCGTCATCCTGCAGCGGAACCGCTTGAAAGCGCTGGGCCACCTCTACATCCATTGACTGAAACACCTGCTCCGTGAAATGATGCTCACTGATGTCGATGAAAT
Source organism: Roseibacillus sp. (assembly GCA_002709395.1). Lineage (GTDB taxonomy): Bacteria > Verrucomicrobiota > Verrucomicrobiia > Verrucomicrobiales > Akkermansiaceae > Roseibacillus_B. Next base: position 8,848 of record PAQU01000096.1, read on the forward strand.
CTGTTCCAGCACTTTCCGCAATGGTCTGCGCCACCTGTTCCTCGGTAACGTCCCCAACAGCCACAAGGAGGTCGACAACACCCTGATTCGGACTAACACCATCGCGTGCCTTTGTAATCTCTTCGGGGGTTACGACACCCCGCTCAACCAATAGTTCGCTGAGATAATCTTGATTAGAATACACGATGGGCAGTCGGTGGAGGGTCGGTCCATAGACGCCTATTCGGAGGGTCCGGACGCCGGGAAAGATGGTCAAACAGCCCCCTATTGGCAACCCTCGATTTACCTCCGGCGGGAGCTATTTACTCCCCCTCGAGCAACTCGCTGACAAGAGCCTCCTGCAACTCCTCCATTTCACCCCGCGCCACCTCCGACGAGTCGTCATATCCTGCGAGATGGAGCAGGCCATGAACCAGATAGAGGGTAATTTCACGGTCAAAACTAGATTTGTACTCCCTTGCCTGCCTTTCAGCGGTCTCTACGCTGATAAGAATCTCCCCGTCATCTCCATAAGGGAAGGTGATGACGTCCGTCGGATCGGGATTGTCCATGAATTGTGCATGCACGCGGGAAATCTCTCCGTCATCAACCAGTGATACTTGCACCGACCCTGGCATCCTAACCCTTGCGAGGTAGCGCTCCTCGAGAATGCCTAGAGTCAACTCGCCAAGATTTTCCAGCAAGTCGGCAAACTTTGCAGAGACCTCGATTTGGCTCTGTCGGTTATACACCCGAACCTGTCTTGCAGGTCTCTTCACCCCGTAGTCCTGACTCAAGGTTCCCCGGACGCCTTCCGCCGGTGCTCTTCCACTTCCTCAACCGACACGACATTCCTCGCGTGACCATCTGAAGAGAGATGCTGGGGATTCTCTCCATCCCCTTGTTTCTCACGCCGTGGATAGTCAATGCGACTATGCAGCATGCTACGTAGCGTCTTCGCGAAACTATCCCTCGTTTTCCTCAGGTCGCTGACAGTCAACCCACAGTTGTCGAGCTGCCCATCCCTGATACGGTTGAACACGATTTCATCAACGAGGGAACGGATTTTCCCGGGTGTTGGTTTGCGCAGGGCGCGCGCCGCACTCTCCACCGCATCTGCAAGCGAAATGATTCCACTTTCTCTGGTTTGGGGAGTTGGCCCGGGGTAGCGGAAATTCTTGGCGTCAATATCAGGCAGGTCCTCCGGATTTTCCAAGCCGTCCTCAACCTTTCCTTCCTCCAGTTTCCTCTGCTCCTCCGCCTTACGGTAGAAGAAGTACACCAACGAGGTCCCATGGTGCTCCCTGATGACGTCAATGATGCGAGGATTTAATTTGCCCTTTATCGCCATATCCACCCCATCTTTCACGTGCGCTATTATCACAAGCGCACTCATCGTCGGCGTCAGTGAATCGTGTGGGTTACTCTCTCCCTGGTTTTCGATGAAATAGGCGGGTTTTTGCAGCTTCCCAATATCATGGAAATATGAGCAAACCCGGCACATCATGGGATTCGCTCCAATTTCCTCTGCCGCAGCCTCAGCAAGGGACGCCACAACCATGCTGTGATGAAAGGTGCCTGGTGCTTCCAGTTGCATCCGGCGGAGAAGCTTGTGATTCAGGTCGCTGAGTTCCAGCCAACTTATGTCGGTCGTAAGATTAAAGGTGCTTTCCAACAAGGGAAGAAGGCCACTCACGATCATCCCGGTCACAAGGCCAACCCCAAAAGCTGCCGCGATCTTAATTCCGAACAACTGCCATGCAATCACACCTCCGCCTGAGAGAGGGCCAAGGGCTATCAATCCAAAACTGCTGGCTACCAGCACCCCGGCGCCACCCACATAGAACCCAGCGCGGAGCAGACGCCCACGTTTACGCACCTGTCGAGTAACGAGCACTACGGCTAATCCGCAGACTACGCTCATCACAAGATAGGTAAGGATAGCCTCCTTGGGCATGAGGAACGCTCCCAGCAATGACCCTGCCCCGGTCGCATAAAGTCCAAGGCGACTTCCAAGTAATACCGAAAGCACCATCGGAGCGAACCCGTATGGTATCAGCAGGAGTTTGAACGACTGCGACAGGGCGGGATTGGCATCCACCATTACCGTCACCAGCCATATCGATGCCAACTGGAAGGCCAGGCAGAAGAACACCAGGAATACATGGCCATTCCGGTGAGCTGTTTTGGGGTGAAAACATTCGAAAAGGGCTACTACCATTCCTGCTGCCAGAACGATCGACAGGGTTGATGCATAGGGGCTCCCGTTCTCCCCACTGGTCTCTGCGTGGTCGAAAGCCAGCAGAGCTGCGCAGACTACAAACAGGGCATACACGGAATAACGGACTATGTTGCTTCGATCCAAACTGACGGCAACGGGCCCATCTGCCTGAGTACGGCGCTTCTTGCCGGAAGAGAGGCCCTTTTGGGTAAGGCGGCGACGCCTGATGGAATCAAAGAGTTCCACGATAAATAAGGGGGGACGCTAAGAGCGCATCGAGATAGAAACCTGAAGCGCGGGGAGGCAGATCTTATCTGGCTTGAAGCCAATATTCAACGGGATTCAACACATGGACGTGTCATCATGTCTCACTTTATGCCCTGTGATCCTTATTTATTGGGAATTCTGTATCGTTCGTATGCCTCGATTATTTCGCTTACGATCTGATGTCGAACTACATCTCCCTCGGAAAAGCGGACGAATTTCACCCCTGAAACCCGCTCAAGGGCAATCTCCGCTTCGGAAAGTCCCGAAGAGATCCCATTGCTCAAATCGATCTGAGTTCCATCTCCGGTCACAATACATGAGGACCCTTCCCCAAGACGGGTCAGCAGCATGAACATTTGCTCTCTCGTCGTGTTTTGAGCCTCATCAAGAATCACGCACGAGTTAGAAAGGGTTCGTCCCCTCATATATGCAAGGGGCGCAATTTCGATGGTTCCGTCTTCCAGGTAACGATTTCCCTCTTCAGGTTCGAGGATATCATTAATGGCATCATAAAGCGGGCGGAGATAGGGCGCTACTTTCTCCTGCAGATCTCCCGGCAGGAATCCGAGCGCCTCCCCTGCCTCTACCACCGGACGAGTTAAAACCACCCGCGCGACTTCCCCTTTCTTGAGCCTGTGGAGTGCCATTGCCATGGCGAGGTAGGTCTTCCCAGTTCCTGCGGGTCCTACCCCGAATACAACCGGGTATCGCTCCATCGCCTGTAGATAATCAAGTTGCCGTGGACTTCGAGGTCGCACCGGTCTCCGGGTTCGGGAACAGGAAAGACGATTTGCCGTCAATTCAGACAGTCCCCTGCCCTCCTTTCCCGCAACCATGTCTACCGCTTGTCGAAAATCGCGTTGCTGAATTTCCGTCCCTGCCCGGCGAGTTTCTTCGAGATCCGCGAAGAGTCGCTTGGCCAGTTTAAGCCCATCGCCTGATCCGCTGAACAGAATCCACCCATCTCGCGTAACAACGCGAACATTTAATCTCTCTTCCACATAACCGATCTCCTTGGGGTTATTTGCGAAGAGAGAATGAAGGAACTGCGGCGTCTCAAACTCTAGCTTAAGCTGATCGTCATGGCCGGAAGCTTCACTCATGTTTATTAGAGAAATATTTCTGTTCAGGAAATTGATCTGACATGGAATCAGTCTCCCTCGTTACCAAGGGCCGCCATCGAGACGACCTCAGCCCTTGCACACACATCGCTACAATAGTGCAGGGCATCCGTCTCACATCCCGCACAGCAGAAATACTGCCTGTTGCAGCGACTCCAGGAACAGTTGACATACCGGTCGCAGGCCGCTCCACAGTGATGACACGAAGAGATAACCCTGTTCTTCCCCGTCCGGTTAACGTCGACTCCAATTCGCTCATCGAACACATAACACCTTCCGGAAAAACCTTCGCCCTGAACCAAGGCATCCTTTCCATATGAGACGATCCCTCCCTCCAACTGGTAAACCTCCTCAAATCCTTCGCGCAGGAGGAATCCACTGAACTTCTCGCAACGAATACCACCTGTACAGTAGGTCAGGATTTTCTTGCCTTCCAGCAGGGAACGATTTCTCCGGACCCATTCCGGCAACTCCCGGAAGTGCTGAACCTGCGGCAGAAGCGCTCCATCAAAATGCCCGAGTTCCCACTCATATTGATTCCGCGCATCGATCATGATGGCATCCTCATCGTTCATCAGGTGTTGCCACTCAAGAGGGCTCAGGTGCTCCCCTGTCAAAGTCACGGGTGAGAAGTCGTCCTCTCCGAGTCCTAGGGTTACCACTTCCTCCCGCAACTTGATGCTAAGCCTTGGAAAGGCATGCGCCTCAGCCGGGTCTATCTTGAACTCAATGCCCTGGGTTCGCGTGTCCCGCTGTAACGTCTCCATGTAGCGCTCCGTCATTGGCGTCTCTCCGGATACCGTTCCATTCAAACCTTCTTCCGCGATCAGAATTCGTCCACGCAAGCCGAGCTGACTGCATAATCTGCGGTGCTCTTCCAGATAGCCCGCAACATCATCCAGATGACGGTAGAGGTAATAGAGCAAGATCTGGTAAGGTGGCGCGATGGAGGATTTCAGGTTGCCAACGCTTACCTTGCCAACTCGAAATTCTAGAACTCCGGGATTTCACCGGGATCGCACTGGCCTCTTTATGGCAGATTACCTCACCCGAAGCCGCCCAGGCCCCCGCTCTTTTCCCGATATTCATGTAATATTTACCTTTTTCACCTCTCACGATCCTTTTCCTTCCAGATATGGTGCGTCCAATTCGGGGATTTGAGCCTCGCTTCTCGACAACCGTGTCTCCGTCCCTATCCTCCCCGCCCGCTCGAAAGCCATGGGATCAAATTTCCAGCCACTCCCCGGATTTCGTGACTTCCCACCGAGGGAGCACCAATTGTCTCGATATTTATTCGAGGCCTGGGCCCGCATCGCCAGGCGATACGGGTTTTCGGAATACGAAGCCCCGATTCTTGAAAGTGCCGACCTGTATCTGAAAAAGTCGGGAGGAGAACTCGGAGAGCAACTCTTTCGTTTCGATGACAAGGGCGGTCGTGATATTGTTCTGCGCCCGGAGCTTACCGCGTCTCTTGCCCGGATCGCCGCGGCCGAGCAAAGGGGGTATTCCAAGCCACTCAAGTGGTTTGAGATCGGACGGTGTTTCCGATACGAAAAGCCGCAACGTGGACGCCTTAGGGAATTTTATCAGTTTAATGCAGATATTCTCGGGGAAACCTCTCCCGCAGCCGATGCCGAACTGATCGCGCTCTCCATCGATGTGATGCGGGAACTCGGTCTTGAGGAGGAAGATTTCTCGGTACGCCTGTCAGATCGGGGAGCTTGGCTCGATTTCTGTCAGGACCATGAAGTAGCTCCCTCGCGAGTCGACGAGTTCCTCCAGATTGTCGACAAGATCGAACGTGATCCTGAAGAAAAACTGAGAGCGAGGCTCCGGGCATTTGAAATCGAGTTGGAGGTCGTTCGTTCATTCATTGAGGATGGCAACGCATCATGCTCTGCGGCTATTTCGGTCGTAATGGAGGAGTTGTCAGCCCGCGGTCTGGACCGCTATGTCCAGGTCGATCTCTCCATTGTCCGTGGACTGGCATATTACACCGGCGTTGTTTTTGAGGTTTTTGATACTCGGAAATCCCTTCGGTCCGTCGCAGGAGGAGGTCGCTATGACTCGCTAGTTTCCATCATCACGGATGGCTCGACGGACCTCCCTGCTACCGGTTACGCCATGGGAGATTGTGTCATCATGGAACTCCTCAAGGAGTCTCCCAATGCTCTCCTGAAATATCAGGCGTGGCAGCAGCAGCAATCCAGTTGCGACGTCTATATCGTAATTGCAGATGAGTCAAAGCGTCCAGATGCCCTTCGTCTTGGTCATGCTGTTCGTGAAGCTGGCCTATCCGCCGACTGGCCTCTCTCACCCCTCAAGGTAAACAAGCAGTTCAAGGCTGCTGACCAGACACTTGCGCGATTTGCCTTCGTGGTGGGCAGCGAATTCCCAGAAATCAAACTGCGCAACCTCAACTCCCGCACAGAAGAGTCGATAACCCCGGGCACCAATCCTGTCGAGTTCCTGCGAGGCCGAATGGAGGAACCGGATGGTCCTCTCATTGCCTGACCCTGCCCCTCCACGGCAACGAGGAGAGCAACTCCTATTCCCTGTTATCTTAAATCACAACCATATGAGAACACACCACTGTAATGAACTGCGAGCGGAGCACTGCGGTCAGGAGGTCACCTTGACTGGATGGGTAAATTCCTGCCGCGATCATGGTGGAGTAATCTTCATCGACCTCAGGGATCGGGAAGGACTAACCCAGTGCGTCTTCCGTCCGGAGGAATCTGCCGAATCGGCCCGGCTTTCTCATACCCTGCGGGTTGAAGACGTCATTCAGGTCACAGGAAAGGTTGAGTCCAGGCCCGAGATCGAGGGGAAGAGCACAGTTAACAATGAGCTTCCAACCGGAGAGATCGAGATTGCAGCAACTGATTTGGTTATCGTGAACAAGGCCGAAGTCCTCCCTTTCCAATTGGACAAGGAACTTTCCAATGAGGACCTGCGACTCGGTCATCGCTTCCTCGATCTTCGGCGCCCCAGAATGACCGGAAATCTGCGCACCCGCCATCGGGTTACCAAGGCAGCTCGTGACTACCTGGATACACAGGGCTTCATCGAGGTCGAGACCCCGATTCTTTCCAAGTCCACACCCGAAGGCGCCCGGGATTTTCTAGTCCCCTCGCGAATGCACCCGGGGTCTTTCTATGCTCTTCCCCAGGCTCCACAACAATACAAGCAACTCCTGATGGTCGCCGGCGTTGAGCGGTATTTTCAAGTTGCGCGTTGCTTCCGCGACGAGGACCTCCGAGCGGACCGCCAACCCGAGTTTACTCAGGTCGATATCGAGGCGTCTTTCACCGAACCCGACGAAATCATAGGGCTCATTGAGGGCTGTCTGGCATCAATGTTCAAGGCAGGTCGTGATCTGGAGATATCCACCCCATTCGAGCGTATAACATGGCACGACGCGATGAACCGCTTTGGGTCCGACAAACCTGAACGCCGTTTCGGCATGGAAATCACAGATCTGAGCGAATTATTCAGCCAGAGCGACTTCAAGGTCTTCTCGGGAGCGGTGAAGAACGGCGGAGTAGTTAAGGCCATTAATGCCAAGGGCTTTTCAGGAATCACCACTGGTCAGGTCGATAAATTGACTGAAATAGCAGTAAATCACGGAGCCAGGGGCTTGGCTTATATCCAGGTCAGGGGAGAGGACCCTGCCACCTGGCGCTCTCCGATAACCAAATTCTTCAGCGAAGAGGAACTGGTGGGA
>PAQU01000097.1 GCA_002709395.1 Roseibacillus sp.
TGGAATTCACGACCGCGTAGTCTGAGTCGATAAAATCCATCACGCTCGCATTGCGGGACAGGACATCCTGGAAAAATGCCACCGACTCTTCCCCCATGGCTGCCTTCAGCTCTTTATCAGTGATATGATCCACGCTCTGAAGCCCATCAAGCCCGAGCCATTGCCTTACGAAGTGACGCGAAAACCGACGAGCTCGAGGATCTGCCAGCATTCGTTCTACCTGGGCTTCTAAAATTGAAGGGTCGCGAAGCGAGCCGGATTTCGCCAGTCCCAGTAATTCCGCATCGGGAATGCTGGACCAAAGAAAAACCGCCAGTCGGTTTGCCAGTTCATAATGGCTGATTTCCTGCCGTGCACTGCTGGATTCTCCCTGGCTCAGGTACAGGAATTCCGGGTGAGCCAGTACCGTGGCCAGCACTTCGACCATTGCCTCCTCCATCGACTCAAACTGAGGCCGGTACTCCGCAAACAGATTCAAGAAACGATCCACTTCCGGGCCCTTGACCGGCCGACCCCAGGCCCGCTCCATGAACTGCTTCAGGACTTCACCCGCATAGACTGACTCATTTGTCCTGTTCGTGCTGTCGAAGAAAATCACCCTGTGACCCGATGGAGGCCATTGCTCATGGAACGGTGCCGTGATTTCCACGTGGTCGAATTGAACGTGCAACCCTTCGACCGCAGTAACGTTCCGGATATGCAGGAACTCGTCTCGTCGCGGAAACTTGGTTTCCAGCTTTCTGAAAGGGTTGCGCTGGATGTCGGCCAGTTGGATGTCGAAATGGATGAACTCCGGCGCACTCGCCGGCGCCTTGACGACCCTGTCTCTCTGGCTGATCACATTCGAGAAGTTCGCATTGTTGCTTGTATGGGCACTGAAGCCCAGCCGGAGCACAACATCTCCCGGCAGCTCTTCGGTAGATCGCGCCGCCCGGATGCTGACACGCATTGTGCCCTCGTCCGGAAGAAAGCGGTCCAGACCTAATTTCCATTCTCCGTTCCGCGGAAGCTCCATGTAGACCGCAGATGAAGGTGCTTCCCGGTCGACTGCAGGCTTGGAAAGCGGCTGATAGCTTCCACCCGAAAAAGGAACCCCTGACCCCGTCTCACGCTTGAACAGGTGCGGACGCCTTCGTTCTTTCGCATAGTTGTCCGAGTCCCTGCGAAAGACCTGTCCCTTTCTGGAGGACGATGTCTTGTTAAACAGATTCTCGAGGGGAAGAACGTATCTCACCGGCGTGGGCTTCTCGCCTGTCACAACAACTCGTCGCAGTGCCTTCAGGCTGATCTCGCGATACAACTGGAACTGCATGGCGGACATCTGCAACAGTTCAGAGCTGTTCTTGAACCCATCCTCCGAAGCCGTCTCGGGGGGCAGTCGGTCGATCAGCGAATAATCCAATCCCAGCAGATCTCGAAGGGCGTAGTCATACTCATAGCGAGTCAGGCGGCGAAACGAGGACCGCCCCTTTGCCGAGCGCTTCAACAGGGAGGCCTGGTGAAGCTCTCCCGAGAGCCAATCCACAACGGAGGCCCGTTCATAACCTTCAAGATGCGCATCTGCATCTTCCGGCGGCATTTCGCCGTTACTGACCACATCGAAAACCTCCAACCACCACTCGAGGTCCCCTCCCTTCAGCATATCCGGATTCAGGGTATCCACCCGAAACTTCCCCTTTTGCTTATCCGGACCATGACAATGCACACAGGCTCGCTTCAACACTGGTGCAATTTCCTCCCGAAAGGCCTGCAAATTCGCCACCGGCAGCTCAGCTGCCATGAGTTGAGACGGAAACCAGACCAGGACAGGCAAGACGCGTAGCCCGCAAGCAAGGCGTTTCAACCATACCTGAATTCTCCTTCCCCGGGGTCCCTTTGCTGCGTCCATCCAGAAGGAACAGTCTGACAATATTCCAATCAGGGCCATTCGAATTTATGGATACTCTCTCAGTTGATACAGGTCCGGGGCCTCTTACCAATATCTTCGTTTCTTCCAGTGGCCTGGTGAGCCTTGAGCGTCTTTCCGAAATGAGCCGTCTGGCCCTTGGCCCCTGTGCTGCGACGGGAATTACCTTTCCATCAGCTCAGGTAATCTTCATAGCGATATTTTCGATTCTCTATACCTGATCTCAGGTGATAGGCTCCCTGTTCGGTGAAATTAGGACAAGCCCATCTCTCGCAAAAGAGAGCGCTCCTGGCAATCTGTGCGTCGAACCATGTTACTTCCGCCCAGAGCGAAAATAGCTTGGGAGACTGCGGGCCACAGTCACCCCGAACACCGACAATCTCGTGAACGTCTATCGTATCAAGTCCAATCACCCGGTGTTTTCATTCGGCGACGAAATGAGGGATGTCCCGATCCTGGGAACCACTCTCTCCACCTGGCAGGAGGAGGTTATCGCTAACACGGGCGACCATCTCTGCGACATCGAGCACGAAGAGGAAATTGCCAGTGACACCTACTGCGCCTTTCCCGATCACATCGTGCTCAGCAAAAAGGCGTGGTTGCGCATCCGCCGGAAGATCATCAGCGAACCCGCCAGCTCATTTCGCGTGGCACTCGCCTCCGGCACGTTCAATCAACGTTACGTGCTGGGCTCCGATCCCAGCAGCCCTACCCCGACCGATATTGTTTACCGCGCTGGCGAAACAGACCCATCTCTCTGGATCTTGCCTCAGGAGATTTTCCAGAACGCCGCCCGACTGCCAGTGCCTCTCCTCACCGAGCCCGTCTACCACATCGATTTCTCACCCGAGTTTGTCAGCAGCCTGCGAAACCCCTTCGACCTCCTCTGGGCAAATACCGCTCTCAATATTGCCCGTGCCTATCCCGTCGCCCGCCTCATTCCAAAACGCTTTCGGCCCAAACCCGGGCGCCTGCGAACCCATCACCGCACCCTCCGCCTCATCAACAAACGCGGCAAGGGATGCGAGATCCACCCCACCGCCGTGATCGAAGGATGCGTCCTTGGTGACAATGTCAGCGTGGGCGCTCATGCCGTCCTCCGCCTCGCCCACATCGGATCCGGCACCATCATCGAAGACCAGGCTTCCGTCACTCAAAGCGTCATCGGCGAAAACAACTTTATCGCCAACAAGAACCACGTCTCCTACTCCCTCACCTACCCCGAGGTCTTCCTCATCCACGGCCCCTATCAATTCGCCGTCTTCGGCTGTGAAGCGTCCGTCTTCGCCACCATCAGCTGCGACGTCCGTATTGATAAGAAAAATATTGTCATGCCTACCGCCGACGGCCTCATCGACTCCGGGCAACCGCTCCTCGGCGTAGCCTACGGTCACCGCTGCAAAGTAGCCGCAGGATCCATTATCGCTCCCGGGCGAATCGTTCCGAACGATCTCGTCATCCAACCCCCGGATCACATCATCAGCCGCTTCAACGATCCCGCCTCATGATACGCCAATTTCAGATCGTGATCTATCCCATTCTGCAAGCGGCCTGCTTCGTAGCCAGTTGGCAATTGAGCGCTCTCTCCTGGATCGCTTCCGCATCTCTTCTACTCCTCGCTGCCGCCTTCATGTGCTTCACCCTGCACATCTCTGTTCATGAAGTTGTCCATCACTGGCGATGGACCAGTCACCAATGGGTTCGGCGCCCTGTCGAGAGCCTCCTCTCCTGTCTCATCGGCCTGCCCTACAACATCTATCGCCTGAGCCACTGGAACCATCATCGCTACAACAACCAACTCGATGACTTCACTTCGACCTGGAAACTCGTCGACGGGAAACCCGCTCCTCGCAACCGCTGGACCTACACTCTCTTATGGATCTTCAACAACCGGGCTTTATTCGACCACACCCGCTACGCTGGAGAAACCGCAAAGACTGATCGCCGCTGGGTCCTCGCTGACGCTCTTGTTCTCCTCGCCTTCATCGGGTTTCTCTTCATGACAAACATCACCCTTGGCCTTCTGTTCCTCGCTCTTAACTACTTCGGATGGGTCCTCATTTTCTTCATGAACTACGGGCAGCACCCCCCCGTTGACTACGACAGGGTCATGGCCGTATCCCACTCCTCAAAGGCCTATAATCTCATCTTCTTCAACAACGGGTTGCACCACGAGCACCATGTCGCTCCCTCCAAGCCAATCAGGGATCTCGTCACCGATCATAAGGCCCCTGCCATCAAACGCAGCCACCTCTTACATGGATTATTTCACCCCGATTCCACCGATCAACCATGAGCAAACTGATTGGGAAAACCTGGATTGATGGCAACGAGGCTCTCGCCTGGGGCGCAGCCCTCGGACAGATCGATTACTTCACCCACTATCCCGGTTCTCCCGTCAACCGCGTCGCCAACGACCTCGAGGAAATCGATCAGGAGCACGAGCTTGGAATTAAGTTCAATCACGCTCTTAACGAACACGTCGCCATCCTTGCCGCGGCCGGCGCCAGCCTCTGCGGTGCACGCTCAATGGTCGTCATGAAACATGTCGGCCTCAACATCGCCGCCGATCCCGCCAATTACCTCGGCGTCACAGGGGTGAAAGGCGGCATGGTCATTGTGGTCGGCACCGATCCGGGCGCAACCTGCAGCACCGGCGAAGAAGATGTTCACTGGTATGTCCCCCAATTCAACCTCCCTCTCCTCGAGCCCGTCTCAATTCCACAAATCGTCGAATCAATTCCCACTGCCTTCGAGCTTTCTGAACGCTACTCACTCCCCGTTCTCCTCTTCCTCCCCGCCACTCTCTGCTTCAATTCCGACGCCGTCGATCTTCCCACCCCACCTGCCCGGCGACCTGTCCGATTTCACTTCGAGCAAAATCGCGATGCCTACACCCACGTCGGTGCAAAGGCCGTCCAACACCACGCAGAACACCTTCAACGGATCGCCGACCTGCGCAGTAGCACCTGGCGTGCACGCGAGTTCTTCAACTCATCCGCTCCGGTCGGGATCATCTCTCGCGGGGCGGCCCATTGCCACACCTACGAAGCCATCATCGAACTTGGACTGGAGGAAGGCACCCATCTCCTCACCACCGAACTCGTTTACCCACTCAACGAGAATGAGATCCGGACCTTCGCCGCAAACAAGGAGCGCATCCTCGTCGTCGAGGACCAGGATGGCTTCCTTGAGTTCAGCCTGAAGAATCTCCTCTACAACGAGTCACCCTGCCCTATCCACGGCAAGGACCGGCTTCCCTCCCACGGCGACCTCGATTACCAAATGGTCCTCCGGGCCGTAGCCGACTTCCTTGGCTGCGAGTCTAATCCTCCCCCACGCCTCCCCCCCGTCGAAATCCCCGAGCGGCTTGGAACCTACTGCGAAGGCTGCCCCCATCGCTCCACCTTCTTCGGCATTGACCAGGTCGTTGGTGATTCCGATTCCATCATCGGAGGCGATATCGGCTGCTCATCCCTCCCGCCCCACCGACCCGACTGGCTCCTCTGCATGAACGCCGGTATCGGACTCTCTCAGGGAATGGCCCAGGTCGTCGATGAACAAAGCATCATCTCCACCGGCGGCGAAGGCAGCTTCTTCCACATGGGAATCATTAGTTTACTCAATGCTGTACACAATAAAATCGATTTCCTTCATCTCGTTTTCGACAACAGGATAGTCGCCATGACGGGGCACCAACTGTCTCCCACCTCCGAGGGACACGATCAACAAGTAGACCACCGCAAGTTGCTGGAGTCACTCGGAGTGGATCATATCTTCGAAGCCAACGCCTTCCTCCCCTTCGAGGTGAAATACCGCCTGGAGCAGGCCCAGAAACTCTCCGGCGTCCGCGTCCTCTGGGTGCGCGGTAACTGCGCCTACTTTCCTGATGCCGAACACCAGCACCGCCGCAAAGTCCGCACCCTCCAAATTCACAATGATAAATGTGGATCCTGCCGGACCTGTTTCGAGGATCTCGGCTGTCCCGCTATTAACGAACGCCCCGGATCCACAGACATTTATGTCGATCTCGACCGCTGCGCACGCTGTGGCGTCTGCCTCGAAGTCTGCCCCAATGAAGCGATTGAAGTGCAAGAACTGAAGAACTGAACATGGCTTGGCGCAAACAGCAGATCCTGAATCTCATTATTGTCGGCGTTGGCGGGCAAGGCGTCGCCAGCCTTCTGAAGGTGATCCAAAAACTCTGTATCGCTGCAGACCTTTCTGCCCAAAGCTCCCTCTTGAAAGGGGGAGCGCAACGCCTCGGAACCGTCACCGGCCAGATTCGCATCTTCCAAAACCGCGACCTTGATCACTTCAACTTCTCCCCAACCATTCCGGCCGGTCGCTGCGATTTTCTAATCGGCCTCGAACCATGGGAGGCGCTCCGTATGCACGACCGCCTGTCTGCCGATTCAGTAGTTCTGGTGAACAGCCAGGAAACTCCCTTCGAGAGCAACAGAGGAAGCAAGAGAGAACAGGCCGACCCGGCCAAATTGTTCCTCATCGCACCAGAGCAGATACACATCCACGATTTCACCGATCAGTCTCGCCAGCGATTCGCCAACAACGCGATGGTCAATTATCTCATGGGAGAGTTCTTCATTACCCACCTCTTCCCTCTCTTTTCCGCAACCGATTTCACGAAAACCTTCGTCCAAACCGTCCCCCGCTCTGCACCGCAACTTCAATCACTTACCTAGTTTCCTGTCATGCATTTCGAAACACCACGACATCCTGCCCGCCACTGGGAATCCACCAGCAAACCTGGCAGGATCCAGTGCAATCTCTGCCCGCGCCACTGTAAGATGATCGAAGGCCAATATGGGTTCTGCCGCGTCCGCGGACAGGCCGATGGTGCCCTGCACACCTTCAACTACGGCGTCTCCGTCAGCGCCACCCTCGAATACATCGAGACTGAAGCAGTCTACCACTACGCCCCCGGCGCCCGCATCCTCAGCCTCGGCAACATCGGTTGCATGATGTCCTGCGACTTCTGCCAGAACTGGGAAACCTCGCAGGTCAAGCACCTCAACGAACGGGTCGTCCGGCACTACACGCCCGAACAAGTCGTTCAAACCGCCCTCGACTCCGGCTGCGGGATCATTTCCTGGACCTACAACGACCCGGTCGTCTGGCACGAATTCGTCCTCGATACCTCTCTTTTGGCTCAAAAGGCCGGCATCAAGACTCTCTACAAGTCTGCCTTCTACATTGAGCGAGAACCCGTCGACGAACTCCTCGAGGTCATCGACATCTTCAGCCTCTCCTTGAAATCCCTCGCCCCCGCCTTCTACCTCAAGGTTTCCAAGGCTAAACTCGAGCCCGTCCTCGAGCGAATCGTGCAAGTGCATCAATCAAATCGCCACCTCGAGATCAGTCAACTGCTCATCCCCGAACTCAACGATGCCGACGAAGATGTTCACAACACTGTGAACTGGGTGGTCGAAAACCTCGGGACTGAAGTTCCGCTCCACTTTGTCGGATTCCACCCTGCCTACAAATACCTCGGCGTTGAACGCACCTCTCTCGAATCCCTCCTCCGCGCCCGCCAACACGCCCTCGATGCCGGGATCCGGAACTGTTACCTTGGGAACGTCTACCGCGACGGAGTCAGCGACACACACTGTGCCCATTGCGACAATCTGCTCGTCAGCCGTTTTGGTTTAACCGTCCAATCCAGCGGCTTGCACGAAGATGGCCGCTGCAACCAGTGCGGCGCATCATCCTCTATCCAGCTTCCGCAGTCAGGCACCGCTGAAAACCGCATCCTTCTTAACCCCAAAACCCAGCGCAAGCTGGTATGGTCTGGAGAAACCAACAGTATCCATGTCGAACGACCGCAAGCCGACGAAGGGTCCACCGATGTCCTCATCGAACACGAGAATGGACATCGCGAATTCTTCACTCTTTCCAACAATCTTGAACGCGCCATCGTCTCGCGAGCCGGTGAGACTGACGGAGCAGTAACCATCTCCTGGTCGGACGACAGCCCGCTCAAGATCCTTGAAGTCCTTGATCGCGCCCACTTCCCGGTCGCCGACGATGCCGAACTGGAAACTACGAGCAATGCCTGAAGAAGAACTTTCACCAACCACCCGGATCCTCCGCACTCGCTGCGAAATCGAGGGCGCAGATCCTGTCGTTACCCCCCTCTTTCAAACCAGCGCATTCGAGGCGAGCTCTCCCCACTTCTACACTCGTAAGGAAAACCCTAACGGTCTTGAAATTGAGGAAGTTATCGCCGGTCTCGAGCGCTCTACCCATTGTCTTTCCGTCACTACCGGGATGACCGCTCTGCTGGTCGTTCTCGGTCTTGTTCCCACCGGCGGAACGCTGGTCATCAACACCCTGATCTACGGCTGTACCTACCGACTCTGTTTTCGCGAGGCAAAGAAGCGCAACCTCAAGCTGGTCGTCCTCGATCTCAGCGCCGGCAATGAGTCTCTCTCCAAGATTCCAGAGGACGCCCACATGATCCTCTTTGAAACACCCACTAACCCCTTCCTGCGCACAATCAACATCTCCAGTCTCGCAAGGTGGCGCGATAAACACGCACCCGGCATGCTCATGGTCGTCGACAACACCTGGGCAACTCCTCTCTTTCAGCGACCCCTTGAATGCGGAGCTGATGTCTCCCTCTACAGTGCCACCAAATTTTTTGGAGGCCATAGCGATGTCATGGGCGGATTTATCACCACAGACCGGGATGACCTCCACGAGGAGATGTCAGCCGAACGATTCTACGGCGGAATGATTCTCGCTCCCCATAGCGCCTGGCTCATTCGCCGCAGCATGCAAACATTCAGCCTGCGCATGCGTGAACACGAAAGGGTCACCACCGAGATGCATGAATTTCTTGAGTCTCTCTCCTGCATTCAATCGGTATACGCTCCTGAAATCGATGGCACTCAACTCACCGGCTACGGCTGTATCCTCTTTATTGAAATCGGAGACGAACTGGGCCAACGCTATCAACTCTTCCGCGACGCCCTCACGCTGTTCAGTAGCGGCACGGGCATGGCCTGCGTCACTTCCATGGTCGCCCAACCCTGCACCGGAAGTCACGCCTCTCTCACCGAAGATGAGAAAGCTGCCATGGGCATTGGAAAGGGACTCATCCGACTCTGCTTCGGCTTCGAAGATCCGAACGACCTCAAGCGCGACCTCACCAACGCCTTTCGCGTTCTCCAATCATAGGATCACCGCTCACCCAGCAGGGCCTTTACCTCATATTCCCACCCCGCTTCCTGCTCCGTTATGATTTGGCAGGGCTGACAGGATAGGAGGCAGGAGTCGAATGTTTCTTTTATCCAATGACACAGCCTAGCTTACCATCGTACAGTGACGATCGTACGGCTATCACCTGAACCTCTGCCATAAAAAGATTGGCCTTTATAGCAACCGGGACATGGTCGTTTTTCACCGACTGACTTCACCTCCCCCGACCCCTTACACAGTGTACATTGATCAGTTAACAGGACTTGCCATACCCGTCCGGATTTCAGCTCCCTGATGAATTGCTCCTGGCTGTATATAGGTCTTGTGCCCACTTTATCTCCTGCCTTCTCAATTTCCTCAACCTCCTTGGTCTCGTCAACCTCCTTGGCCTCGTCAACCTCTTGTATCACCGCAACCGTTTTCTTCTCACCTGATGCGGTTGTGTAGCTTTTTGTTTCTTCGATCAATTGGGCCCAGCAGTTTATCCATTCTCCGTTCACTTTATTCGACGCCTGCTGGGACCTAAACCAATAGAGCTGATCGCTACCTTTTTTCGTCACTATATAGGATGTTGAGGAAAGCCTCTTAATTATCTTGAGGCTCATCTCCAAAGGTTTTGAAGGGCCTGAGGAGCTCTGACCGGACGTCAATGCAGGTCTTGCTTCGCGCCCAAGCAAAAGAATTTCTTCGCCAGAAAGACTCCTATTATAAATCCTCACGTCATCTAAGCAGCCTGCGAGGTAGTGATGGGTGCCCCCTCCATGATAAGCACCAAGTGTGAATCTATCATGAAAACCGATATTTGCTGAGCCGATCCAATTAGAATCCTCAATCGCCTTTACACCATTCAGCCAGATAGATTTGGTGTGATTATTAGCGTCGGCCACACACACTAAGTGATGCCATTGATTCATGGGTATTCGCTTACGAGTTTGGAGAAAATTGTTGTCTTTCGTTCCGAATAGAACAATGCCGTCTTGAATTTGAGCATAGCAGTCTCGTCCCGAAGCAGAATTCCCATCATGAAAGATGACCTGGCGGCGGTCACTTTGCTCTCTTACCTTGAGCCATATCGAAGCCGAAAAACTTGCACTGTCTGGAAACTCAGGCCCTCTGATGTGGTCATCGGACCCATCAAAACTATATGCACCTCCAGTATCGCCACGTCTGTCTTCTGCTGGCGAAATTCCTCCAAGCCTCTCACCGTGTCGGTTGTTCGAACTATCATCAAAGGAATTCTCCCCCAACCGGTAGTAGGCAAGAAGCCCAGCATCTAGGCCTGAGCGATTTTGAGATCCTTTGTCAGTCTTTGGGCTCCCCGCACTAGTAGAATTGTCGTCTACATTGCCGAGACCTGTCTCGTGAATTTTAATTGCGGTAAAAAGGCGGAGAAGCGATTTCTTGTCTTTTCCAACTTTAGAGACCCTGAAGGTCCTATTCGGCAGTTCTTTCCACGATCGAGAGCGCCGCTCATATTCGTCCGAGGCGAAAGGATCCCATTCTGCAGTCCTATCACTACGATCTTCTTTGCTAACAGGCCAAACTACATAGTCGTCCGCCCTACACAAAGCCGAACTCCCGATGAGGGCGAGCCCCAGAAAAAAGAACGTGCGGATAATCATACCAATTTGTGCAAAAAGATATTCCTCCATCGCAATACTATAATCGGATTTTCACCATGCATCGCATCACTGTAATTTCATCCTATAACCTGCCTCCCGGAACCTGACAAGACTACTCAACGAGCTTTCGACATCAAGATCACTGCCTCCAACCCATCCCCTACTCTTCCAATCTCAAAACGCAATTCTGCCAATTCGCAAAGGTAGGTCAGAATGGTATAGGCCGGCACATTCCGTAACTTGAGTGTCACCCCCCGGGCAGTTCCCAGTCTTCCACGAATGACAAAATTAGCTCCCTTTTTTAAAGGGTCGAGTTCCCACCTGTCGAGATCCTGCGAACTCCGTCTAAGGAAATCAATTGCCTTTCCCACGGTGTAGTTCTCAAAGTCAACTACCGGAATGATCATATTCCTGAGTTTGAACTGGAGGCCGACATTACCATCAGAAGGCGGCTCCGACTTCTTCGGCTCTAAATCGTGAGGTTCTGGGGTGGGCGCGTCCGTATTAGAGGAGCCATTCCCGGGAGAGGAGCCATTCCCGGGAGAGGAGCCATTCCCGGGAGAGGAGCCATCCGCGAGAGAGGAACTATCCGGGGGAGAGGAACCGTTCGCGGGAGAGGAACCATCCCCGGAGGAGGAACCACCCGCGGGAGAGGAGCCATCCGCGGAGGAGGAGCCATCCGCGGAGGAGGAACCATCCGCAGGAGAGGAACCATCCGCAGGAGAGGAAACGTTCGTGGAAGATCCCTCCGAACTGAGCCGATCGGAACGTTTGCTGCTATTCTCGGAGAACATAAGACCAATGAATAGAAGCCCTATCAATAAGACCGCTGCCACAATCGCTATGAGTTCGGGTTTTATCACGTCTCATATTGCCTAACATCCCGAGGACCAGTACGGCAATTCCTAACAGGTAGACTTGGAAAGGCAGGATTACCGGTTCGGACAAGAACAATCCCGAAACTCTTGTTGGCATCACCGTAACCAATCAAGAAATCTCACCCTATAGCTCCGGGGGCTTTGTCCCAGAGGAGCTAAATCGCATGGAATGTTCAAAGGGAATGAATTCGATCCCATACCTGAGTTTAGAATCAAAGATCAGTTGTTTCAGGCTCTGGAACACCTGATGGGAATCCGGATAGATATACACGGACACATAAAGATTTTCTCTCTTGGCAGCTTCCAGAGTCCGTTTCAGGCCTCCTGAGGCCCCGGGCAGCTCGTAGCCCTTGCCCTTGATCGGTTCGGCGAGAAATGCATCGCTCAACCCAATGCCAATCGGCGTCCTTTTGATGGTAGCGCTCTCTCCCAAGGTTGCGCCGTCTTGGAGCGGATAAATACGGCCATACCGCAGGATGATGGGAAATGGATTCCCGGCCCGGCCCTTTTCCCTCGGGAAACGTACGGTCTGGGTCTTCCCCTTCTTCGCTTCCTTTATCTGCGACTCCAGGTCTCCCTTCCTCCGCACAAGGAAATCGATCTTCTCCTGGCTGGCCTTCGACAGGGATTCAGCCGATACGACTTGCTGCTTCAGGTCCCTGAGCTTCCGTTCAAGCTCTTCCCGCCTGCCAAGCGCTGAGAGCGCCAGCGCCTCGGCCTCTACTTCTTCTCCCCTGGAGATACGCTCAACCTCATGCTTCAAGGAGGCAAAAGTCTCCTGCAGGCTGTCAAGTCGCACAGCCTGCCTGGCACGTTGCGGATCAACCGATTCTTCCACCCGGGCCAGTTCACGTGCCAAGTCAGCCAGCGTTTTTTCAGCGCGAGCGATACGGCGCTCAAGCATGTCACTTTGGGCCTGGGCCACGGGCAGGAGAACCGAGGGAGCAGAGTGCCTGGGGAGTATGGCCAGGAGACACGCGATCAGGATGACCGCCCCGAAAACATTCGTCAGGATGTCCAGCATCATGTCCATGCTGCCAGCAGCATCACCCCGGGAGAGCTTTCTCTTCATTCTGGTTCCTCCTTTCCAAGCAGGAGCACGGTCTCCTCCCCGAGGGCATCGTAGCCAAGATCGAACCCCGCACCCCGCACCGAATCACACAAATCTTCAAAATACTTTGCCCCGGAGGGCCGGAAGAAGAGGACAAAGTAATGTTCCGCGGGCCTGAACCCCGTACAATAACGGGAAAAGCCCTCAACATTCAGAAAAGCCAGGGAGCGCTCGCCACTGAATCGCCTCGCAACAACCTGCTCTTCCCCAACCTCGACCACGATAGGCTCCTTGGTCGTATCCGTCCTTTCCGGAATGAGTCGCAGTACCCGGGACTGGCTCATAGCCGCGAGAGCCTTTGACTCCAGTTCCCGCACCATCTCCTCCCGGCTTCTCATCTCTTTGACTATTTTTTCGTTGGAAAGAACAAGCTCCCTGAGACTTTGGGCATTACGTTCAATTTCAAACATCAGTCTCGCCACCTCGACCGCCTCCGGACTCGTATCTCCCTGTGGCAGATCCGGAGCTCCCGTCGCCATCAACCTGTTCCGCTGCCGAAGAAGGTCGGCCACCCTTAACTCAAGTAAATTGGTCTCCGCCTTGATTTCGGCCTCATCAAGAAGAGAAAGCTGGGAGGACCTCGATGCCTCCAGCGCCTCCCGGTCCTCAGCAATCTTCGCCTCAAGGGCGCGGAGTCGGCTGGCGGAAAAATCCCCGAGTTCAAAATCCGATGAAATCGTCCCGGAGTGTCCGGCAACGGCATCGGCACGTGGCGTGGGAGGTCGGATCTTGTCGATCTGCAAAGCAAGAAGAAGCGCGATAATGATCACCACCCCCGTTACTGAGAAGATCACATCCTGGAACGCGAAAAAGCTGACTCCTCCCCGCTCCCTCAGTCCATGCCGAATGGATTTCATCACCTATCGAGAATACCGGTGTTCGGGTGTTATTTCTCCCGCAGGCGGAGTCGCCCGGCGAGACGCCGACTGCAGTATTCATTACAGGAATCCAGCCACTCCGCCTCACGGGACTGCAGGAAAGACACTACCAGGTGCAGCATAAGGGCGAGAACGAGAGCCAGAAGGGTAGTATCAAAAGCCGTAGAGAGGCCTCCCGTGACACTGGTCAGGGAATCCTTGATCCCGTCGAAGTCCCCCTCCTGCTGCAGCGTGATCCCGAAAGCTCCAATGGCCTTGCTAAGCCCCAGGACGGTTCCAATGAACCCTAGCACGGGAATAGCCCAGACAAGGCCCTGCATCATCCCGTAACTAGCTGCGACCTGAGCCTCGTCATTGTCAGCCTGCACCTTGAGAATAGCCGTCACATCGGCGGTCTGCCCAATATTATCAAGGTTGGAAAGAGCCCGCTCGACACGATTGAGCACCGCAAAATGGACGGGATTATCAACCTGTTCATGGAGGCGTTTCAGGACATCCTGTGCCGTCTCCGGACTCAAGGCAAATGATGCCTCGGACGGCATGATCGGAAGGTCAAAGGCCTTTTTCTGGAATTTGAGCTTCCGGCTCTTCATCCACAACATTCCGAGAGCCCAGAAGAAGAACAGCACCGCGATATACTGGGTGGGGCCGCGTTCCACAAGGATGGCCCTGACCATGTTAAACCCTTCCACGCCCCGGAACCCATAAAAGATCACGGCGAAGAATGCCGCGGTAAGCAGCAAACCTATGAGAAAGGACAGAACCTTGTTAGCGTCCGTATAACGCCCACCTTTGAATCCCAGTCGCTGTTCCGGGTCCTGCTTGTGCCATTTCAGGATCGCTCTTTCATTATTCTCAAGGCTCTCCTTGGAAGAATCCTGCGCTGAGGGAGTGGAAGCCGGCAAACTCATAGTGAGGACACTCTAGTACAATGTTTGGATAACGAATCCGACAAGGAACCCAACCACAAAGCCGATCGCATAGGAAGCTATGGTGTAAAACAACGCGGCCAGAGCGGCCTTTCCGTATCCCAGCACCTGACCATTCGGGCTCTGGAACAGCGGCGCCCAGAAAACAATCTGAATTATGAACATGAAGGCTCCGGCAAGTATCGAAAAAGCTAATGTCTGATTATCGATGTCTCCGCCTTCTAGATCAAAGAAGAAGACATTAAGAAACAAGTGAGTTAAAAATCCTACCGAGATTGGCAGGAGGGAGCCCACGTAGCACAAATGGAACCGCGGCCAGTAACCCTCCAGCATTCGGATTACGAGAATCAAAAGGCCTCCCCCAAAGACTGCGAAAACAGCCAATAAAAAAACGCAGCCATGAATGAGGTAGACCACCCAGTTCATCGCTTTACTACCGAGCAAATTATCCAATTCTCTGATCAGACTCGTGAGACCCAGCCGCGCTTCAAACACTTGGAGGATGAAGACAAAGGCCAGGAAAAGGCCCGCATAAATGTAGCTGGACCAGACCCCGATCCACGGCAGGGGGCGCTCTCGCGCAGCTGCTGATCCCAATACTCCTCGCAGAGCAATGTGCCCAAAGACCAGCGAGAGGAGGATCGTCACCACATTCAGGACCGGGACGAAGAAGAATAACGACAGAATAAAGGAGGTAATGTCAACATTATTGATACAGGCGCTTGCCTCGCCACCATACCCAA
>PAQU01000098.1 GCA_002709395.1 Roseibacillus sp.
AGAATCGGGAGAAAGCTGATGAGAACCGTCCGCAGGTAGTTTGCCTCAGAACGATAACCCACTGCACTGTTGAAGAGGATGTTCAACTCTTCCTGCATTGCCATCATGTTCACCGGGACAACGATTTTCTTCACCTTGCTGTCAGCCAGTTCTTCAGCCGATTCCTCAATCTTCTCAGTACGCTCCCCGATGAGGTAGGCATCCTGAGTGTCGGGTATTGCAGCAAGCTTCAGGTTCGACACTTGGTAACCGTATATTGTTTTTCCATTTTCGATCGTCTGTGTCTCGGGTCCGGGCACAAGGGCTACCCACTTCTCAAAATCAGCAAAGGAGAAGCTGCCGCGCAGGTCAGCAACCTCTTCCCGGGCCTGGACATCTTCCGGGGCCACGGTTTCCAATCCACTCCCAAGCAGTCGGTTCAATTTTGCCCCATCCAGTTCGAGGTTGATCCGCACCCTGAATTCACTCGACTCGCCGAGAGTGAAATTCGACTTGTCCCTCTGCCATCCGACAATCTTCCCGTTAACCGATGACTCATTAGTCACCACCTCTAATTTCCGGCGCGAGTCACCTAGTACGATTTTCCCCTCCTTCAGGCTCTTCTTGAACTGACTGAAGGAGATCGGCTTTCCCTTACTGTTGCCTGCCCCCGAAAGAGCAATTGTCAGTAGACCAAGCGCGATGCCAAAAAGAATGAGGACCCGCCAGTTGAACCCGCCGGATTCACTGGGCTTGCGGGGGTCTTTGGGGCCAGAATTCGGTGGTTGTTCGTCAGCCATGTAAATAAGGGTTCTGAGTCAGGATACGTGCCTCGGACCGGGACGGGAAGTTAGCCCAATGGCTTCAAAAGAAAATTGAAATTTTCACCGCCTGAGGAATCAAGGCCCAACATCAGCATCCAGCACCTGAAGCAATCCGCGTGCCGCTAATTCCACGTGCTGCGCGCTAAGCGGTCGCGGCACCAGGATCCCAAGAATCAACGAGCCCTGGGAAGTGTTTACAGGAATAACCTCCATCACCACAGCGGGCGAGATCTTGATGTGCAGGTTACCCAAAGCTGCGGTCGCTGCATGGCGATTTGCGGTATAAACCGCCTGCGCCACGGTGCGTGCCACCCGGTATAGCTTGGCAGAATCGTTCTCCAGCCCTCCAGCAACAACCTCACCTTCCCTGTTCAGGATAAAATACGAACTCGCGCGGACCGCCTCCTGAAGCCATGGCCCCAAGGGCCTAAATTGAGCAACGATCCGAGTTTTATCAGTTATCAGGTCCTCTGCCGGAGTTGCTGATGCCGCTACCTCCGAACTGGCGTCATTCTCTTCAAGTCGAGACTCCTCGCTCTTGCCCGGAGCCTGATTATCGAGCAGCCCCCCTCTCCGGGCGAGTTCTCTCGCAGCAGCAAGACTATGGCGAGCGCTCGCCTCAACTGGTTCATCCTTATCTTCGGGGCTTGCACTAGCAGCAGGCTCTCCCTGCACTTCGTATCCTTCAAAGCTGCTCCCGAAAACTGCATCATCCAGGGCCTCCGAAGGTTTCTCTTCGGAATCCGGTGACGAAAGCAAGACATCCGCCATACGGCGCAATTCGTCGACATCCACCCATGATTCAATCGGATTCATTCCTCCCTCACTTAAATTCAAAGTTATTGCAGGCGCTCGATTCGGAGCCTCTTCGAAAAGAAGCTCTGTCAATTGCAACCTCTCATAAGAACTATGTTAATACACCGAGTTTGTTCTCTATTTCATCCCTTAACTGATCGAAGATAGCCTGAACCGGGGCACCCCCATCCATAACCCCTGCCGGCAGGCCACGAGCACTGGCCTTGATGAAGAGGTCATCCCGGGGGACCACGGTCCGCATCACCATCTCCGGAGGCAGAATAGCACGCAGAGCCTGCCCGGCATCCCGACTCTCAGCCAACCTCGTCTGCATCATTGTAAGAACCACCCCTAATATCAAAAGCTGAGGGTTTGCGGCCTTCATTCGAGTCAGCGCTTCAAGCATCTTGGGCACCGAGCGAATTCCTAGCGGCTCCGCCTGCTGGGGCACCATGACCGCATCAGCAATCGAGAGAACATCCGAAGTGGCGCCAAAGAGTCCAGCCGCAGTATCGATGAGACAGACCTCCACATCTTCGTCGGACAATTTCCCGGTAAATGTCCGCAACCTCGGAAGAAACCCACCCGGGGCAGATTCACCGAGATCGTAAGCACCTGCCTGCCCAGCCGGAATCAGGCTCAGGGTTTCCATCCTCGTCGGGACGATAAGCTCACTTACTCGCACTGTCGTTTCTTCGATAAAATCATAAAATCCTGACAGCACTCGACTCTGCCTGGTCAGAGATAAGCCAACCGAGCCCTGGGGATCTGCATCCACCAGCACCGTCCTTCTACCGCTCCTGGCGAAAGAATGAGCAAGATTAATCGCGAGCGTCGTCTTGCCGACACCTCCCTTCTGGCTTGAGATTGCGATAGTAATCACCGGTAGGACAATTTTAGGGGCACTCTAGACTCGAAGGCTGCTTGAAAAAGCCTTTTCTCACAGGTTCAAAATTGACGGGCTGAAGGATATCGGTCCCTCAAGCGCCCCCGCAACTCCGAACCGAAGCACCTCCCTTTTGTCTGAGTGCTAGAGCCCATATTACATCCATGGATTGTGCCCGGCCTCTACCGGGAATCCCGGGAATTATTACGGTGCCCAAAAGAAAGTGATTGGTAGCTTACCCTATCCGGGAACTGGCACACCGCAACCTTGGTTTCGAGACAACTCAACCCGGCTCCTCCCCCTAACCCCTCAAACAGGACAAAGTTAAGGGATACAGCGATAAATTCATTGGCCAAGCCCGCGGCTTTTGCTCCACAATAGTCCCGCCAGCGGGCGACTCCTCTTCACATTTCCCTAACCCCTAACTCCATGAAACCCTTCTGCATCCCCCTTTTGCTGGGCCTCTCGGTGAACCTTCTCTGCGCAGACCGAATCCACTTCAATGATGGCAGGCCACCCAAGGAGGGGAAGGTCATGCTGGAGACCCCCGGAGTCGTGGAACTAAAATGGGAAAAACGCCCGGGCATCTACCAAACCGACCGCTATCTAAAGAGCAATATCGAGCGGGTGGAAATCGACACCAAGGAAGACATTCAATTCCGAAATATGGGGCAACTCCTCCCCTCACCCGATAGACTCACTCCGGAGGATTACCAGCGCCGAATAGCAAAGTGCACTGCCTTTCTTGATCTTTACCCAAATGGAACCCACTCCGAAAAAGTAAAACTGATGCTCAAGACTCTTGAAGAGGAGAGCGAAAAAGCAGCAGCGGGAGGCCTCAAACTGAACAGTAAATGGATCGACCCTCAGACGCGTCAGGAAAACGCCTATGCCATTGACGCCAATATTGAGTTTGCAGATATGGTTGCAGCCAAGGAGTCGTCAAACTTCAAATTGACCATGCGGCACTTCGACAAGATCAGAGCCGATTTTTCCAGCTCTGAAAACTATTCCAAGGCCCGTGCTCTGGCGATTGAAACCCTCAGGGGCTACCAGCCGGCACTGCAACTACAAATAGGCCAAGTTGACATCAAGAGGCAGGAGCGTGAGCGCGCGCGTGCGACTCTTCCTCTTAATGTTCGCGCCGAGAATAAGGCCGCACAGGACAAGGCCGATTCGATCTATCTCAAGCTCGTCGATCGCGAAACCAGCGAACTTAAAACCAAATGGCTTTCGCTCAACGAGTATCACAGCGACCCGATGCGCAAAGTTCTGAACGCCCTCAAGAACACTCTTTCTACCCTTGAAAATGAGACTGACCCGGAGGAGCAGGTTTTCGCAGGACCGCTTTACCGTGATGCATGGAACGCTGCCCGAAGGGATGATCCAGAGGCCGGCAAGGAAATCATTGGCGAGCTCAAATCACTTAAGGTTCCATCCCGCTACCTTGACGCTCTGGAAGAAGCCTTCGACTCTGAAGAGGAACCAGAGCCAGAAGCAGAGGTAGAACCAGAATCAGAAGCGGAGGCAGAATCAGAAGCGGAGGCAGAACCAGAAGCGGAGGCAGAACCAGAAGCGGAAC
Organism: Roseibacillus sp.; assembly: GCA_002709395.1. Lineage (GTDB taxonomy): Bacteria > Verrucomicrobiota > Verrucomicrobiia > Verrucomicrobiales > Akkermansiaceae > Roseibacillus_B. The sequence goes on from PAQU01000098.1 coordinate 4,067, forward strand.
CGACGCCAGAGGCATCGACGAAGCAGAACCCCCTGCCTGCGAAGGCGGATTCCCCCGCGAACTCCTCTGATACATCTTCTCCACCCGCGGACTCAGCCGGAAGCTCCAAGACTCAGGTCATCCTCGTTATCTTGTTGGTCCTGGTTATCCTTGGCGCTTTGGCGGCTGCCTTTATCGGGAAGAAAAAGAAATAAGTCCGAACCCCTCCCCACTCCAAGTATGTCAAAGGAATCACGGCGTGCAGAACAATCGCGCAAGACCGCCGAAACCAATGTTGAACTCAGCCTTGACCTTGACGGCAATGGCGACTCGGAAGTCCACACAGGCATTCCGTTCTTCGACCATATGCTCACTCTCTTTTCACGCCATTCCCTGATCGATCTTAATCTCAAGGTCAGGGGGGACGTTGAGGTCGATTACCATCACACGGTTGAGGATAGCGGCATCGTCCTTGGGGAGTGCCTCAGGGATGCATTGGGCGACAAGAGTGGCATTACCAGATACGGCCACGCCTATGTCCCCATGGACGAAACACTTTCAAGAGTCGTGGTAGACCTCAGCAACCGCCCCTGGCTTGAATTTCGGTTTCCTCCCGATTGCCCGGACGCCCAGAACTTCCCCTTCAGTCTGGTAGAAGAATTCTTTCGTGCCCTTGCTTCCAATCTACGTGCTAACGTCCACGTGGAAGTCTTCTATGGTCGTGACGGACACCATATCGCCGAAAGTGTCTTCAAATCTCTGGCGCGAGCGTTACGGATGGCCATTGCCCGGGATCCCCGGGTGAAAGGAATTCCCAGCACCAAGGAGACCCTCTAACACTCGGGCGCCGGACACCTCTGGCTCATCCGCATATTCCACATACATCTCTTGTCTGCAGCATCCAAGATTGGTGTCATCGACTACGGAGGCGGTAACATCCGCAGCCTCGTCAAGGCCTTGGAAACGCTGGGAGCAGCTCCCAGGCTTGTGAGATCACCAGAGGAATTTGAGAACCTCTCTCTTGTTTTCTTCCCCGGACAGGGAGCCTTTGGAGACTGCATGGCAAAGTTGCAGAGCCTTGACCTCGTCGACTGCCTGACCCAATGGATCCGCGATGACAGGCCTTTTTTTGGCATCTGCATTGGTTACCAGTTGCTCTTCGAAGGCAGCGAGGAGAACCCCGGGGTAGAAGGCCTGTCTATTTTTAAGGGACAGGTAACGAAATTTCCCGCGAGCGAACTGAAGGTTCCCCATATGGGCTGGAACCGGACACAGCTACGAAAAACAGATGCTGCCCCATGGAACGACCTCGGACCAGCGCCCTACTTCTACTACGTGCATTCCTACTTCCCGGTTCCCCGGGACTCCGGACTGACTGCCGCGACTACCGATTACGGCACACCCTTCACCAGCGCCATTCAGCGAGGACGTCTGGTAGCGACTCAGTTTCACCCTGAGAAAAGCCAGAAATCCGGAATGCTCCTGATTCAGAATTTCCTGACAGAGAACGGAGCAACAAGCAGCCACTGAGGCTAGCTTCCCTCTCTTGCATGTCTTCAGTCAGGGTCGGATACCCTGCCGGCGAAAGGCGACCACCAGGATCAAGCAAGCCCTCAGCATCTAGCGCTGACAACACCCTCCTAGCCTGTCACCCGCATGGGCATCAGCACATAGAGAAATGAGCCACTACCCCGCAATACCCCGGGACTCATCTCATCGATCAAGTCCAACTGTATCTCCTCATCCTCCAGGTTCCGCAAGGGAGCCATGAGAAATTCAGGATTGAAGGCGATGGCAATCTCCTTCCCCCCGTAATTCACGGACATGGATTCCTTCGCTTCTCCGATGTCCGGGGAGTTGGCGGTAACATCTATACCTCCATCGCCTACAACCAGTTTCACGGAATTCGACTTTTCCGAGGACAGGAGAGATACCCTCCGAGCGGTTTCCAGGAGAGCCTCCCGGCCAAGTTTCAGCGTTTCCTTTGCCTCTCCGGGAATGACTTGCCGGTAATTGGGGTAGTTGCCCTCAATCAGTTTGGAGACAATCACACTGGACCCCACCTCGAATACAATCTGGTTATCACTCAACCTTGCAATCGCATCGCCCTCGTCTCCCAGTAGTCGCTGCAATTCCTGTACTGCCTTGGTCGGAATGATAAAATCCGTTTCATGGCTTGCTGGAAATTCCAGATCATTCTCAACCATTGCCAGTCTCCGACCGTCGGTTGCAACGAGGGTAAGCTTACCCTCCTTGAAGGCCGTGAAGATCCCGTTGAGCACATACCGCGTCTCATCATTGGAGATCGCATACGAAGTCTTCTTCAGGCTTTCTCTCAAAAGCCCCTGCGGAATCTTATACTCCTTTGCTTCCTTGAAATCGGGCAGAGGAGGAAACTCTCCGTGCGCAAGTCCGATGATCTTGAAAAAACTCGGCCCACAGGTAATCGATGCCACATCCTTGGCATCCACTGCCACCTCGACTTCCGCATCGGGCAGCTCGCGAATGATACTAACCAGGCGTTTAACCGGCATGGTCGTCGAGCCCTCCTTTGAAACCTCTGCATCTACAGTCCCACTCACCCCCACATCAAGGTCGGTTGTCGTCAGTCGCAGGCTTCCACCGCTGGCTTCTATCAGGACATTCGACAGTATGGGAAGAGTCGTCCTGGTGCTGACAACATGCTGAACCTGCTGAAGGCTGTCTAGGAAGGCATCCCTTGCAATCCGGAATTTCATTGGCAGAGAGGGCCCGAACTTGGGCTACTGAGATCTTGGGAGGAATGCCCCGCTTGGCAAGCCATTCTTTAAGAAACAAGTAACATTTTAGCTGATTATTGCCCTCTTCCCGTGCCTGGGGATATGAGTGAACTCCAAGAGGTCCACCCTGCACGTGAAGAGAAACCTACGAGCTTTCTCAGCGATTCAAGCGGGCCCCGAGGGACGCCACTGTCTGTCGGACCTGATCGTCAGTCTGCATCATCTGCTCAACTTTCTTACAGGCGTGTATTACTGTTCCATGATCACGGCCTCCGAATGCCTCACCAATCTCGACAAGAGAACCTCCCGTGAGTTTACGTGAGAGGTACATCGCAATCTGCCGTGGAAAGGCAATATTGGCGGGCCTCCTTCGACTGGTCATATCTGCCAACCGGATATCGTAATAGTCCGCGACCGTCTTCTGGATTGTATCAATAGTCACCTTGGCTGCGGCCTCTTCCCGCAGTATATCCCGGAGAAGGTCTTCAATCCGGTCCGTGGAGAGCTCTCCCTGTCCCAGGGAGTTAAAGGTGGCAATCCGCACGAGGGCTCCTTCGAGCCTCCGGACGTTGCTCCGAATACGTTGTGCGATGAAGCGCACCCAGTCTTCAGGGATCTTGACTTCCCACTCTTCCATCTTGTGCAGGAGAATCGCAATTCTCGTCTCAAGCTGAGGAGGTTGCAGGGATACCGTAAGACCACACTCAAAACGGGACACAAGACGTGGCTCCAGAGTCTGTATCTCTGATGCAGGACGGTCACTGGAAAGAACCACCTGCGCCCTCCCATCGAGCAGCGTATTGAAGGTATGGAAAAACTCCTCCTGAGATTTCTCCTTTCCATTCAGGAATTGCACGTCATCCACCAACAGGACATTGGCGCGCCGGTATCGACGCCGGAAATTATCCAGATTTCCCTTTTGAACTGCCAGAATGAACTCGTTGGTGAACTTTTCACAGGTGAGGTAAATCACCTTGGAATCCGGGCGCGCCTTCAGGATGTCCTGCCCGATCGCCTGCATGAGATGAGTCTTCCCCAGTCCCGACCCGCCGTGAATGAACAAAGGGTTATAAGCAGTTCGAACCCCGGCCGCAATAGCCTTGCACGCTGCGTGAGCGAACTGGTTGTTTCCGCCGACAACAAAGCGGTCAAAAGTGTACAGTGGGTTCAGCCCTGAACTCTTCAGGGATTTTGCCAGTGCCTCGGCTGCTACCTCCTTCGCCCGGGATTTCTTTTGAGGTTCCTCCAGGAGCGTCAACTGACTGCCAGCAACTCCGTTCATGGCAAGCACGCGTGGCCTGCCTCCACAACCCAGCACCTGAGACAATGCATGCGTCAATTCAGGGAGAAAATTTTCCTGGATCCAGAGCACGTGAGTTTCGGTAGGCACAAAGACCGTGACTTGGTTCGCGTCCTCCACAACGAGCTGCATTTGCTTGAACCAGCGCTCCGTGGCATCCCCGCTCAACCGAGCATCCAATATTCTGAGAATCTGGTTCCTTGCTTCCTCCGTGCTGATACGTGCCCCGCCACGAGCCGCCACTTCATCCGTTCTCACTCCGCCTGGGGCTGTTACCCCTCCTTCATCCCTGTTACTCATTTGTATTCTCCAATTCCTGATCTTAATTTGTAAATTTTTGCTCCCCGCCTGACTTCGGACCTTGGCAACCCACGAGGAACAGCGGTTCAGTGGATGACTGGTCGTGGCGAACCCGTCAAAAAATTTTAGATAAAAAATCGAAGGTCTCCCGGGCCTCTTTTCCACAAGCGTTCCACAGGATCACCGGTGTTAGACTTCAAGGCTCGCCTGTTAAGTTCGCTGAATGAAACTAGCAATTCCGGATAGAGGAACCTCCGTCCTCTTGTTGATGAACCAAGCGGAACTGCGGAAGCTCGAATTGCAACTAAATCACCGTCAAACCACTAACATTTAATGGCATAAACCCCTTTCTGCCAGCGCCTCGCCAGAAGCCCAGTCCGAAAGCTTCTCCTGAGTAATTTCCTCGGCCTTCTCAGGCCTGATTCCGGGCCTGTTTTTCTCTCGGCCAGAAATAGCCAAAAGCAAAGGTTACCAAGGTCGTGACCGGCCACGCCCAGAAAAAGCCGACCGTCGTCTTAAGAGAAATCGCATCACCTTCCCCCTCAGTATAATACATGGGAAGCGAAGCGAGCCAGTCATAGGGCATTCTGATAAATTCCAGCGTGTGCAGCAGCACCCAGATATCACTGCGGATGAAGAGAACTGCGATGAAAGAAACCGCTGATCCGGCCACTAGACCGGGAAAGCTCCCTCGCCCAAGGAGAGAACAAAGAAACATTCCGAGCAGAGGCCCCATTGTGTAGGTCGTCATTCCGAAAGCGAGGGGCAGGATTGCGACTCCTGTATTCTCCTGAACCCATCGCATCAGCAGGGTGAATCCAGTAAGAAACACCCCCCAGATAATCACCCACATCCGGCTTCTGGAGAGCAGTTTACGCTGCTGCTGGGCATCATTGATCTCACCGGGACTGTGGAGCACTGATACCGTCGTCTGACTGAGTGCTGCCAGGATCGAATCCAGACTGGAAATAGCCGCCGCAAAGACCCCTCCCAGAATCAATCCACTTAACCCGGGAGGCAGCTCCTTAACGATCCAGATGGGAAATACCCGGTCCGGTTCTCCGGGAACTCCATCCACGGCATTCCACTCCATTGCTTCGGCAACGACTCCCTCTGGCGGATTCTTTGAGTACCACACGAAAAGGGCCGCCCCAACCATGAGCATGAGAAGGGTGACCGCCTGGCCAAGCGAACTCCATATGATCGCCTTTCGGGCGTCTTTGGCATCCTTGCAGCAGAACATCCGCTGGGCATTTAACTGATCGACCCCAAAGGATCCCACATTAAGGAAAGGAACGGCAAAAACCGCGACCCAGAACGTATACTTGAAGGCATCAGACATCCCCATATCGAATCGAAGCCAATGGGTTTTTCCTGCCACTTCCGCTCCCTCCAGCCAAGCAGCCCCCAGGTGCACCCCTGCCCATATCAAGGTAATGATTCCTCCAACCGCGAAGAGAAAGAACTGCATCACATCAGTCCAGATCACCGTCCGCATTCCTCCCATCAGGGTCCACCCGATCGCAAATAACCCGATGAGGAGAATACAAACCTCAAAGGAGAATGGCGTCACGATCATCAGCGGGATCGCCGCCACCAAGACCCGGACACTCTGTGCAAGGATCGAACCGACCGTGAAGAATACTGTTGCCAGGGTCTTTAGCTGAGGCTTGATCCGGCGCCCCATGTAGTCGTAGGGGCTGTATATGTCCTCTTCGTAAAAGACCTTGGTAAACACTACACCCACAATCACCCGGCCAAGGACCGATCCGAGACCCCAGATCATATAGGTAAAATCCCCGTTGGCGGCCATCACCCCCCCCGGCACCCCGATGAAGGTCACCCCACTGATCTCGGTAGCGACAATCGAACCGGATACCGCCAACCACGGCAGGGATCTCCCTCCTGCAAAAAAATCACTTATGGAGGCCTGGCTCCCTCGCATCATGTGCCCCACCCAGGTCGTTAAGGCCAGATACCCAAAGAGCACAACCCAGTCCAAGGGCTCGAACCACTCATGAATCTCCATCCGAGCCATCACCCTAGCGATCCCCTGCTGATTCGTCGATCCTTCGATGAAAAAATCAACTAATCGAAAGTAATATCTTGTCGGACCGCTCCGGACGGATAACCTGAGTTTTTATTCGTCAAGGTGCCTGCAGAGGGAACGACAGCCAAGGTCGCTGGTATTATCCCCGCCCGATGGGGATCCTCTCGGTTCCCCGGAAAACCCCTCCATCTCCTCGCGGGTAAAAGCCTTCTGCGACACGTATTCGAGCGGGTGAAAGAGTGTGAACAACTCGATCTGCTGCTCGTCGCCACTGATGATGCGCGGATTGAGCAGGAAGCTCTCTCCTTCGGAGCAGAGGTAGCCATGACCTCTCCTGATCACCTCACCGGAACGGACCGGATCGCGGAAGCGGTTCAAGGCCATCCCGGACTCAGCCACGTAATCAACATTCAGGGAGACGAACCCCTTGTATCGCCGACTCTCATCGACACCCTGGCAGAGACGATGAAGGCGCATCCCGATCTCCAGATGATTACTGCTGCGAACCCAATGACCGACCTTGCTCAACTCGAGGATCCTGACATCGTAAAAGTTACCACCGATCGCGAGGGATTCGCACTCTACTTCTCCAGGAGCCCCCTCCCATACCTTAGGAGCAAACCCGACTCCCTTGTTCCCTTGAGGCACATGGGACTCTACGGATACCACCGCAACTTTCTCGAGCAGTTCATCAAGTGGCCTCCGGGTCAACTCGAGCAGGCCGAGCAACTGGAACAACTCCGCGCCCTCGAAAACGGCGCCCGTATCCGGGTTGTTGTGACCGACGATCAGTCCATGGGACTCGACACTCCCGAGCAAGTCCCCCAACTCGAAGCGCTCCTTGCGACCTTGAAATCCGATCAATACTCTGAAAAAAATTAGCCTATCTCCTGCGTGAAATACATCTTTGTAACTGGAGGGGTTGTCTCCTCCCTCGGAAAGGGACTTGCCTCCGCCTCCATCGGCACCCTCCTCGAACACCGCGGCCTGAAGGTCACCATCCAGAAATTCGACCCCTATCTCAATGTTGACCCGGGAACCATGTCTCCCTACCAGCACGGAGAAGTTTATGTCCTCAACGACGGAGCCGAGACGGATCTCGACCTGGGACACTATGAGAGGTTTACCAACTGCGTCCTGACCCGGTTCAACAACCTCACCTCAGGTCAGGTGTTTGAAAATGTGATCAAGAGGGAACGCCGGGGTGACTATCTGGGCAAAACCGTGCAGTTTATTCCTCACGTCACCGATGAGATCAAGGCGCGCATTCACGACCTCTCCTCCCAGAACCCCGAGGTCGATGTCATCATCACCGAAATCGGAGGCACGGTAGGGGATATCGAGGGGCATCTCTTCCTTGAGGCCCTCCGCCAGTTCTCACTCGAGGTTGGACGGGAAAATGTCTGCTTCATTCATGTCACCCTGCTGCCCCTGATCCGGGCCGCAGGAGAGATCAAGACCAAGCCCACACAACAGTCCGTAGCCAAGTTGCGTGAAATCGGAATCCAACCCGACATCATTATTTGCCGAACCGAGCACGAACTCGACGAAGACAACCGGCGCAAGATCGCGATGTTCTGTAACGTGGAGCAGAAGAACGTAGTAGCCTTCCGGGACGTCAAGCACACCATTTACGAGTGCCCGCTCGACCTGCGCCGTGACAAGATCGATCGTCTCGTGGTCGACAACCTCGGGATCAACTCCCCGACCCCAGACCTTCAGGACTGGGAGGACTTTGTCGACCGCCTCGTCAACCCGCAACACACCGTAAAGATTGCGGTAGTGGGCAAATACATTGAATTACAGGACGCTTACAAATCCATCTACGAGTCATTGACCATTGCCGGTGCAGCGCATCACACCAAGGTCGAAATCATTAGAGTAGACTCGGAGTCGATTGAAACAGAAGGAGCCCAGGACATCATCGGCGACGTGGACGGCATCCTTATTCCCGGAGGCTTTGGAGATCGAGGGATTGAGGGCAAGATCCAGGCTGCTCATTACGCCCGCTCGATGCGCATCCCCTATTTTGGCATCTGCCTCGGCATGCAGGTAGCAACAATCGAATTTGCTCGAAATGTATGTGGACTCGAGGGCGCTGACACAACCGAATGCAACAAGGACACTCCGCACCCCGTTATCTGCCTTCAGGAGGAGCAGAAGGGAGTTGAAGACATGGGCGCCACAATGCGTCTCGGCGCTTGTGAATCCATCCTCTTTCCCGGAACTCTCGCCGCCAGGCTCTACGGGGACGCGGATCGCATCAACGAGCGGCACCGCCACCGCTACGAGTTCAACCCTGACTACCTGGACCAACTCAAGGAAGCCGGCTTGACCATCTCCTCCATCTCAGCAAAGGAGGAACTGGTGGAAATCATCGAACTGGCTGACCATCCCTTTTATCTTGGAGCACAGTTTCACCCTGAGTTCCAATCCAAGCCCAACCACCCGCACCCCCTCTTTTCCGGGTTCGTGAAGGCCGCATTGGATTCGAAGGTGGTTATTTCGGCCTGAAGACCGGTGGTTACCGATTCTCCCATTTCCGGCAATCACCATGAGACCCAGCCAAAGCCTCCTCCTAGGCCTCTCGGGGCCGGAGCTTACGCGGGAGGAATTCGCCCTTTTCCGCGATGTGCAACCCGGGGGCTTCATCCTCTTTACTCGGAACCTGGTTAGCGCATCTCAGACCCGGCAACTTACTGACTCCCTTCGTCAACTGTGTGATCACACCCCCTTCATCGCTATTGATAATGAAGGAGGTCGCGTGTGGCGCACCTCCCCCTTCCTTCCCTCTCCCCCTTCTGCACAGCAACTGCGAACCAGGGAAGACCCAAGGATCATCGCAGAGGTTGGATGGGCTACCGGCCAGATACTCGCCTTGCTCGGGATCAACCTCAACCTCGCTCCTGTCCTTGATATCGACCATCACCCGCAGGCCGTGAACTCCCTCAATGGACGATGCTGGGGCGAGGGAGACCAGCAGGTAATCAACCACGCGGGCACCTTTAACCGCTGGCAGCGCCGCCAGGGCATCCTCGGCTGCGCCAAGCACTTCCCCGGGGGCGGCCAGGCTCAGACCGACCCCCATCACGCTCTTCCTGTCACTTCAGCCAGTATAGATGAATTACAGCGCCAGGACCTTGTTCCATATACCGCTCTCATGCCGGAACTGGATGCCATCATGGTCAGCCATATCCACTTTTCGCAAATCGATGACAACAATCTCCCGGCCTCCCTGTCCCGGAACATCATCCAGAGACTGCTTCGTGACCGACTTGGGTTCGACCAGCACCTCGTCCTGACGGACGACCTTGATATGGGCGCCATTCAGCAAACTTACGGAACACCCGAGGCTGCTCGACTCGCAATCGAAGCGGGTGGAGACCTTGTTCTCCTCTGCCACAAATTCATGGAGGCGCGGAACACCCTGACGTCTCTTGAGAAACTCAGCCACCCCATCCTCCACGACATCAGTTGCCGCCTCGACAAGGCCAGAGGTCGCCTCCGGACGCCCCCACCTTACAAGGAGGAGCAACTTGTTGCCCTTGCCTCCAAAATCTCTCAACTCAACCAGCAATTCCCTCCCGATAGCGAGGACGCGGAATCCTCAACTCTGAGCCCGGTAGAAGACTACTGATCATCGCGGATTACTCGCGAGATGCCGCCGCTAATCACTTCCAATCTTATTACTCGCTGGCCGCAGAGGAACTCGCTCTTCGCTGCCTGCCAATGAGATTCCTCCCGGTCATTTCGACCGGCTGCTCTAACCCCAGCATGGCGAGAAGCGTGGGTGCCACATCTGCCAGAATTCCGTCTTCAACGATGCAATCATTTGCATCCTCTCCCACATAAATCACATGGACGAGATTCGTGGTGTGTGCGGTGTGAGGGGATCCATCCGGATTGGTCATGAATTCGCAGTTCCCATGGTCGGCGGTGATGAGCAACTTCCCCCCAAGGCGCAAGGTTTCCTCCACCACCTGGCGCACTCCATCATCGATCGTCTCCACGGCCTTCACTGCTGCGTCAACAACACCGGTATGCCCCACCATGTCAGGATTTGCATAATTGAGGATCACCAGGTCGTAATCCTTCAACTTCTCAACCACCACAGCTGTTACCTGCGGAGCGCTCATCTCCGGCTTGTGGTCATAGGTTGGCACTTCCTTGGGAGAAGGGATGATGACCCTGTCTTCATCCTGACAGGGCTCTTCTTCCCCTCCATTGAAGAAATACGTGACATGGGGATACTTCTCCGTCTCTGCAATTCGAAGCTGGTTTCTTCCTGCTGCCGCCACCACCTGACCGAGCACGTTCACCAGTGTCTCCGGCGGAAATACTACCGGGCAACCGTAAGTCTCATCATATTCCGTTAGAGTGACATAGTGCACATCCGGGCGAGCCCCTGTCTCGAACTCTTCGAATCCCTCTCCCAGAAAGGCTTCCGATAACTGCCGGGCTCGATCGGCCCGGAAGTTGAAGAAAATGACAACGTCCCCATCTCTCACCCTCTGGGAGCCCGGCTCATGAAAAATCAGAGCGGGCAGGAACTCGTCAGTTCTGTCCTCCCGGTATTGTTCGGCCACCGCTTCACTTGCCAGAAGCTCGCTTTCCTGACCTACCCCGTGAACGATCGCATCCCAGCCCAACTTTGTCCGCTCCCAGCGCCGATCCCTGTCCATGGCAAAATAACGCCCCACGACTGTGGCAATACGGGCACCGTGCTCAGCGAGGCTATCTTCCACATTACTCAGATAATCCGCCCCCCCGGTCGGAGAGGTATCCCGCCCATCCGTGATGGCATGAGCCATGATATCCTCAACCCCTGCCTCCTTTGCCGCACCAACCAGAGCCACAAGATGATCCTGGTGACTGTGAACTCCTCCGTCTGAAACCAACCCCACGAGGTGCAGCCTTGATTCCTTCGCCTTGGAAAATGCTTCCCGAAGAACTTCGTTCTCCCCTAATTGACCATCCTCCACCGCCTTGTTGATTCGGGTCAGGTCCTGATAAACGATCCGCCCTGCCCCGAGGTTCAGATGACCCACCTCCGAGTTCCCCATCTGACCTTCCGGCAGGCCGACATCCATCCCCGAGCAACTCACCATTCCCTTCGGATATTCCTTGAGCATCTCATCGTGAAACGGAGTTCTGGCCAGAAGGGTCGCATTCCCGTCCTTCTCGGCTGTTTCCCGCCCTCCTGGATTCACTCCCCAACCGTCACGAATAATGAGCACCACTGGCGATCTAGGCATGATGCGGACCTTAATGGGCAAGCCATTCCTGCAAAGCGCAATCTCCGCCTCTGATCGAGGGAACTGGGCCTCTGTCCTGATAAAAAACCGGTTCAAAGCAGATTCCCGAAGTTTAGAATGTTCCACTTTCGATTTAATGCTTTCATCCCCCCGTGCCATTTCTCGAACTCGTTGATGTTCACACCTACTTCCCTGTTCGAAAGGGAGCCTTTGGCGGCGTTACGGACACCGTCCGCGCAGTCAACGGTGTAAGCCTCGGCCTTGAAAAAGGTGAGATTCTTGGGCTCGTAGGAGAATCCGGTTGCGGCAAGTCCACGCTCTCCCGCACCATCATGCAGCTGCAACCGGCTAATTCGGGACAGATCATCCTTGAGGAACAGGATCTGAGCTCTCTCAACTCCCGGGATATCCGAAGCAGGCGCCTGGATTTCCAGATGGTATTCCAGGACCCCTACGCCTCACTCAACCCACGGATGACCGTCTACTCCAGTCTGGCCGAGGCTCTCTACCAGCGACCTCTCCACTCCCCCGACACTACTTCTCAGGAGCTCCGCCAGTTCAAAAGCGAACTTCCCGCCAAGGTTGCCGCCCTTATGGAGCGAGTTGGCCTCGATGCCCGCTATATGCGTAAATATCCTCATGAGTTCTCTGGCGGTCAACGACAGAGGATTGCCATTGCCCGCGCTCTGGCTCCCGAGCCAAAACTGATCCTCGCCGATGAACCGGTATCGGCCCTCGACGTCTCCATCCAGTCCCAGATCCTCAATCTCCTGCTGGAACTCCGTAAGGACCTGGACCTCACGATGATCTTTATTTCCCATGACCTCTCCGTAGTCCGCTACCTGGCTGACAACATTGCCGTCATGAACGCCGGAAAGATCGTCGAATACGGATCTGCCGAAAAGGTCTTCAACGAGCCTCGGGATTCCTATACCCGGAAACTCCTGGAGGCGATTCCCCGGATTCAACTCTCTGCCTGACGTCTGCCCAATGAGCTATCAGGTCTTCGCCCGCAAATATCGACCCCGGACTTTCGAGGACATCCTCGGCCAGGACCATGTGGTAACCACCCTCCGGAACGCGATCGAAGGAGACCGTCTTGCACACGCCTACCTTTTTGTAGGTCCCCGAGGAACCGGAAAAACGTCGACCGCCCGTATTTTCGCCAAGGCTCTGAACTGCAGTAACGGACCACGCCTGGATTTTGATCCGGATGAGGAAGCCTGTGTCGAGATTGCGGAAGGACGGTCCCTCGATGTGCTGGAGATCGATGGAGCTTCAAATAACGGGGTCGATCAGGTCCGGGAACTGCGGGAAACGGTTAACTACGCTCCCGCCAGCGGACGTTTCAAGATCTACTACATTGACGAAGTGCACATGCTCTCAACGGCGGCCTTTAATGCCCTCCTGAAGACCCTGGAGGAGCCTCCCGCACATGTAAAATTCATCTTTGCCACCACCGAACCCAACAAGATCCTCCCTACCATCATCTCTCGGTGCCAGCGCTTCGACCTGCGCCCGATTCCAACGGAAACCATTGCCCGGCAGTTGCAACAGATCGCCCACGCCGAAAATGTCACTCTTGAGGAGACCGCGGCCTGGTCCATCGCCAGAGGAGCCGAGGGTGGCATGCGTGATGCGCAGTCGATGCTGGACCAGCTGGTTGCCTTCTGTGGTGAGGCGATCACAGAAGAAAACGTGCAGAATATCTTCGGGTTCACCTCCTCTGAGACCATCGCAACCCTCGCCAGCTCCATCTTCAGCCGAAATACCGCGAAGAGCATCTCACTGATACAGGATGAGGCAGGCAGGGGCAAGGACCTCACCCAACTCCTCTCTGACTTGGCCGGCTTTATCCGTGCCCTGCTGATATCTCGGCTCAACCCTGATTCCGCTGACTCAGAAATACCCTCCGATTTCTGGGAGGGACTCGGAGAGCATGGGGAACAACTTGGAGACGACCGTCTCCTGGCCGTCCTGGATCGTCTCGCAGATGCCGATACGCGAATGCGACGCGCATCAAACAAGCAATTACATTTCGAAATAGCACTCATTCGGGCCACCCAATCTCTCGATGAAGTCCGGATCAGCGACGTCGTACGAGCCCTGGAGACAGGCAGCGAGGCAGAAACTCTCCCGGTATCCCAGGAAGACAAAGGAACCCCTCAACCAACCTCCCCGGGGAACCAGGCAACACCTCCCGGTGAATCAGAGCGCCCACCCCCGCCCCGGCGCACCTCTTCCCGCGCGCTCAAAAAAGAGCGCGGCGTTGAAAACCAGCTTGAATCTCTGATTGAGCAAGCTCCCGAGAAACGCGCCGAACCTCCAGAGCCTGCCCAACCCGAGTCGACGCCTGAAAGCTCCGAGCCTGAATCCAATACGGCCGAGGAGACTTCTCCTCCAGAAGCTGTGGCCGAGGATGCCTTCTATGATGATCCGCTCGTGCATGAAGCCCTGAGAATCTTCAAGGGGAAACTGAAGAAGTGAACCCGAGCCTCCCGGACCCGCTGATTACACGCCTTCGCTCCCCTGTTCCCCCCGCACTACCTCTCTCAAACCCCTTCTTCCAGAAGCCATCGGAATCAAACCCCCTCGATTCAATCCTCCTTCCCTGTGATTTCAACTTCCAGGCAATCCACCCAACCCGGATGCTTGGCGCCTCCAACTGATGCTCATGCCTGAGGTTACTCGTGATCACCTTGCTGAAGTTCTCGAGGAAATCGCCCTTCTTCTGGAGCTCAAGGGAGAAAATCCGTTTAAGATCAGAGCCTACCGCAACGGTGCAGAGGTTGTAAGGTCCTTTGATGGCGATATCGTAGCGCGGGCAAAGGAGGATCAACTCAAGGGAATCAAGGGCATCGGTGATGCTCTTCAGCAAAAACTTCACGAACTTGCATCCAGCGGGCGCCTGGCCTTTTACGAGGACCTCAAGGGTGAGTTCCCCGCTGGGCTTTTTGAACTCCTCGAACTTCAGGGACTCGGCCCCAAGAAGGTAAAACTACTCTACGATGAGCTTTCCATCGCCTCCCTCGGAGCGTTAAAGCGATCCTGCCAATCCGGTCAGGTGGGACAATTATCAGGGTTCGGTAAAAAGACCGAAGAAAAGATTCTCTCTGCCATTGAGTCCCATGAACGTTTTTCGGGGCATTACCGCCTCTCCGAGGTAGCCCCCGATGCGGAGCGCATTCTTGATCTTCTCAGACAGCATCCGGATACAAGCCGGGCAGCGATTGCGGGATCTTACCGCCGCGGCAAGGAAATCCTCCACGATCTCGACTTCCTCGTAGCAACCCAGAACCCCGCCACCCTTACGGATTTTTTCACTACGACCGAGGGGGTCCGGGAAATCATTGCCCATGGAGAGACCAAGGCTTCCATCCGCCTCGAGAACGGACTTCAGTGCGACCTCCGCGCTGTTTCCTCCAGTGAATGGCCATTTGCTCTCATGTATTTCACCGGAAGCAAGGAGCACAATGTCGAATTACGCTCCCGGGCCCTAAAGCAGCAATTGACCCTGAATGAATATCATCTGCAACCGGTAAAGGACGCAGACCGCGATGACCCGACCCCCGCAATCAGCGAAGAGGCCGACATATACGACAACCTCGGGCTTCAGTTTATTGAGCCAGCTCTCCGGGAAAATCGCGGGGAGTTTGACGCCGCAGAGGAGGGCTGCCTTCCCCGTCTCGTCGAACAGGAAAACCTGCGTGGAACCTTTCACAATCACACGACCGAGTCTGATGGTCGCTCGACCCTGGCTGAAATGGCGAACGCCGCACTGGACTTGGGACTCTCCTATTTGGGCATCTCCGACCATTCCAAATCCTCCTTTCAGGCCAACGGACTTGATGAAGACCGTCTCTTGAACCAAATCGAGAGTATCCGCTCCCTGGACAAAACCCTCCCTGACCTCGATCTCTATGCCGGTAATGAAGTGGATATTCTTCGTGATGGAACCCTTGATTTTGAGGATAGCATCCTGTCTCAACTGGACTACGTAGTCGCTTCCGTCCACGCCTCCTTCAATCTTTCAGAAAAGGAGATGACCAAACGCCTTATCAAGGCAATGGAGAACCCCCATGTAACCATGCTGGGCCATCTCAGCGGGCGACTCCTCCTTCGGCGGGAAGCCTATGCCGTGAACCATGAAAAGATAATCGACTGCGCAGCCGAGACTCGGACCGTTATCGAACTCAACTGCTCTTCCCAGCGAATGGATATGGACTGGACCTGGTGGAAACGTGCCCGGGACAAAGGTGTGAAATGCTCCATTAATCCCGATGCTCACCATGAGGATGGGCTCCAAAACCTCCATTTCGGTGTCCGGATCGCCCGCAAAGGCTGGCTGCGAAGGGAAGACATCCTCAATTGTCTTCCTGCTGGGGATATACGGGAATGGCTGAAAACCCCTAAGGATAAGCGAACGTAGAGAATACCAATTCCCTCTTTTCGAGGCTGGAGTCCTGTCGTATGGTCATGGGCGCATGACCCCCCTGCGATCCTTCGCTTGTGGCATCCTGACCACCGCCGCAGCCGTCTTCCTGTGCCTGCCACTCAGCGCGCAGGCTCCGGTTGCATTCAAGCCTTCGGATATCTACTTCCAAGCTTGGCTAACCGTGCGAGATGCCGAGAAGTCTGAAAAAGAGGGGAATTTTCTTGAGGCATTTAATCGCTACGACAAGGCCAGGCAACTCTTCGAATCCGTCGCCCTCTCCAATCCGGAGTTCAAGCCCGACCTGGTTAAAAGCCGCAGGGAATCAACTACCCGGGCGATGAGCGCGATTCGAGACAAGGCTATCGCCGAGCAGAACCAAAACGCCAGTCGAACGGGTGACCTTGTCGAGAGCGGAAATCTTCCTCCTGGACAGAAAACCGACCTTGAAATCCCCCGGCTCAGCAAAGAAGAACAGAAGAGGGTCGACGCCCTCCAGAGGCAGATAGCTCAATATCGCAGTGAACTGCAGAAAGCCCGCTCGGACCGGGATGCGAACGCCGTGCGCCTTCGGGAAGCTCTTCGCCAACTCGAAGCAGAACGCGACAGGGTGGCACGAGCACCGGTGTCCGGCCAGCTCCAGGACCTCAATCGCCGCATCCAGAAAGTGGAAAGCGAAAGGGATGCCATGTTCCAGGCCCTCAGGGACAGCCGTGCCGAGCACAAGAAGGTCCTCACTCAACTTGCTGCGGCCAAGAACGATTCTGCCAACGCCCAGAAGCGGGCAGCCGATCTCGAGGAGGTCGTTAACGTCCAGCAATCTGCAGCCAAGGAAGTAGTTGCAGGTCTGAGACGACAACTCAAGGACCTGAAGGATGCCCTTGCAGAGAAGGACCGTAAGTATGTGGCTCTTGAAACCCGCACCGCACAACTGGACAGGCAACTCGGAGAGGCCCGCGATCAGGTCCGGGAACTCCGTAGTGAAAGAGATGCCCTGCTTCTGCAGCGCGATCAGATGGCTGCTCTCCTCAAACTCAACGAAAGCGAGCGAGTTCAACTCCTCATCAAGCAGAATATGGACCTCGGTCGGGACCTCAAGACTGCTCGTGACCGCCTCAAGACCCTGCACTCTGACAACAATGCCACCAAGGACCAACTCATAGAAGCCAAGCGCGATCTCGCCCAGGCAAAGGGACGAATGATCGACTTTCAACGGGAAAATGCCTCGCAGAAAAGACGCCTCGAAGCGATGGAAGATCGTCTTCGTGCCGCAGGCACCGAACTTGGGAGCGCACTCGAGACTGGCAAACCGGACACCAAGTCACGCGAGGAAATGGAGATGCTACGAGACATCATCTCACGGCAACTCCGAATCCAGGAGCACCGCCGAAGCGCCAAGGATGCTGTCATGACTGAAATCCGGAAGATCGGACAACAGAATGGACCTCTTGTTGATAATATCCAGGGGCTCTTTGAGCAGGAACTTCAACTGACCGCCGAAGAAAGCCGTCTCATCGCAGAGTTCAAAATTGACGATGATTTCATTTTTGACGATCGACCTCAAGAACACGAGGTCGCCAACGCCTCCAAAAACCTCCAACAGTCCATTTCAATCAAGGACCAACTCGCCAGGCGCGCATTCGCTAACGGTCGCTTTCTTGCAGCCCGCGAGGTATTCGAATCTATTTTAGACCAACATCCCGGACACGTAGAAACCATGCTCAACCTCGGGGTGGTTCACGTGAAGAACGAGGACATTCCCCTTGCCGTCTCCTCTTTCAACGATGCTCTTGTCATCCGGGGTGACAACCTTGCCTTCGCCCACTTCATGCTCGGGGTCTGTCATTACCGCCTTTCCGACCTGGACAATTCCAGGCAGAGCCTGAAACGCGCCGTAGACCTCGATAACGAAAATGCCAAGGCATACGTATTCCTGGGAAATGTTGCGGGACGCGAAAATCTCGATGACGAAGCAGAGGCTCACTTCAAGACAGCCATCCAGATAGACCCCACGCTTTCCGATCCCTACTACAACCTTGCTGTGATCTACCTTCGGAAGGGATTGAAGAAGGAGGCCCTCAAATTCTATCAGGAAGCTCTCAAGCGCGGAGCCGACCCCAACCTGGAATTCGAAGCCAGCCTTGCCTTGAATTGATCCAAACCGGACCTTATCCAGTCGAAAGCGCCCCCTAATTGTCTCGGTCCCTCACGAGAATCTTCATCTCATCCGAGTTAGCCCGCAATTCCGGCGCATACATCGCCTGCGCCCTGGTCGGCAGAGCACTGAATCTTCCCGGAACCTCTGCCCGGAGTCGGTAGCTTAGATTATGGCGCCCCCTTGGAAGGCTTCTCACAAAGAGAGCAACCTTCTCATCTCGATACTCAACGAAGGAACTCATGCCGCCCCCATGGTTTTGGCCGCTGCGAAGTTCCACCGCCTCCAGACCCGCAGCCTTCCAGTCTTCAAAGACCATATAGCTATAATCATTCTTGCTCTCCACTGACAACTCAACCTCGATAAGATCCCCGCTCTCAACGGCGTCACCAACCTCCAATTTGATCCGTTCGTATTTCTCTCGGCGCTGCCTCAGGGCCTGACCTCTCGCTCCCGCCACATCTTCAACTTCCTCGACGGGCACGAGCTTATAGAAGGAGCGATCAACTTTAACTTCAAGTCCGGCCTTTCGCAGGAACTTCTCCTTGCTGAAGACCGTTAGGTAGACATTCGCGTAAAGCGGGCCGTCGCCCTTGCGACGCAATTCCACCCTGTGTTTTCCGGTCCCAACCGCATCCCCTCCCACCATGGCCATGCCATCGAAGCTGAAGAGATTTTCCTTCGAGATTTTCACTGTTTTGAGAACCTTTCCATTGAGAAGCACCTCCACTTCCATCTCGGGGCCAGCCTCCTTGCTTTCCCTCAGATAATCCGCGATTCCTTCGATACAGTAGGCTGTGTCACGCGTCGAATTCCAGTAAGTGGCGTGCTTTCGATTATTAACGAGATACTTGACCAGACCACTTGCCTGAGGACTTTCTGGCTTTGCGACTGCCAGCAACTTCAGATACCAGGCGTGTGCTTCAAATTCACTGCCGTACCACCGCCACCAGTAGCCTCCGTTTCCCAGTTCCAGCCAAGCAGTCTGGTTCTCCTTATCCACCTTCAGAAACTGCTCAATATTCCGGATTACCGCATCTCGCTTCTCCGCATCCCCGGTCCGATGTAACTCCAGCCCGAGAAGGCACTTCCCGTAAACAGGGAGCTCTACCTTGTCGCGCAGGAGAAACCCGAGCATCTCCTCATGCTCAACAGTCGCCTCTCCCAGCACTCGCCTGACAAGCGCATCCAGGGCATCTGCCCGCTGTTTTGTCCTCTTCTTACGCTTTTTCCACATCCGGATCATCTCCGCCTGCCCTGACTCATGCTTTCTCAACCATGAGACCCCCCGCTGGAGCATATCATCCGGAATCCTTGCACCGTTTGCCCTCGCAAGCGTCAATCCATGCACCACCACTGCCGTGGTATGTGGATAAGATCGTTGCGCGTAGGCACTGAACCAGCCCCAGCCCCCATCCCTGTTTTGCATCTCCCCCAGACGCTTCACCCCCTTGCGCACCATTCTGTCTACCTCGTCCTTATCCCAGACCGGATTCCCCTTCCCCTGTCTCCACTGCGCTGCCCGGGCAGCAGCATCTCCAATCTCCCGGGGGTTCAGGTTCGCCCTCTTGTTCTTCACCTCATTGAGATCAATATCGATATCCTGCAGAAGTCGCTGGGTAATCACCGCTGGGACGAAGCGGTTCACGGTCTGCTCCGTGCACCCGTAGGGGTAGTTCGCGAGGTATGGCAGCGCATCAACCATCGCCCCCGCGATCGTTGGCGAGTAACGAATCTCGAGACGAGTCTGCTCCGACTGACGCTCCTCGGGAACCTCGAAATCGATCGCCACAGCCTCTTCGCCCCGCCGGAGAGCCCGGCTCCACGATTCTGTACGGAGCATTCCATGAACGTAAACGGGAAAGCTCATCTCCATCGCGTCAGAATCGTCTCCCGCATCAGGAACTTCATCTCCTCCCAGCGAAACGGCCTTCATTCGGACCACAACCTCTCCCTCCCGAATCGCGACTGCCTTCCAATCCACTCTCCTTTCGCCTCCGGCCGGTATGATTACCCGGGCAACACCGGGGCCCGGAACCTCCATTGTCCCTCCTTCCACCTCAAGGGACACATCAACCTCCCTGGCTTCCTCATGGTAATTGTGCACCACCGCGCTCAGGACAACTTCGTCGCTTTCAACGAAAAAGCGTGGCGCCTGCAACCGAACAATAAGATCCTTGCTGGTTATCACTTCCGCTACCCCCTCACCCACCCGGGTTCCGTGCCCCAAGGCCCAGACCTTGACTTTCCATGTCGTAAGGTTGTCGGGATACTCCACCTCGATTTCGGCCTCTCCCCGCTCGTTGGTCGTAATCGATCCCGCCCACTTGACCAGGTCCGCGAACTGCGATCGCACCATGACCTGTGACCTATCTCCCATTCCCTCGACACCAATACTGCCAAAGCCGCCTTTTGCCTCTGAAAGCTCTCCAGACGAAGACTTCATAAGCGACCGCTCCACAGGAGAATCTACAGAGGCATTAAGCGAAAGGGAGTCGGCCGCAACCTGGGGAACTCGACCTCTCGCATCGCTACCGCCACTGAAGAAGACGGCACCTTCCTCGTCGGCAAGAGACCTTCCGAATCGACCAAGGACCCTCATCGTCGGCGCCTTGGTCTTACTCAGATTGCGACCCATGAATTGCTGCGAGTGACGCAGCCCATGACCGTGAAATGTACGTTTCCAGCTCCAGAAAAAGTCTCTTATATTCTGCACATTTGATCCTCCCGCAACAGCTTCGAGGCTTTTATCATAAATCGTCACCACTGTTGTTCCCCGATACGGATCTCCATTTTCGTCTTTCAGTTTCAGCTTGAGGGTTCCTTTTTCCCTCGGTTTGAACTTCTCCTTCGCAGGCAGGACCTCCACGGAAATGAGACGCTTTTCGGGAGGAATCACAATCTGGCGCGTCTCCGTCACCACAGCCCCATTAATCAGGGTGACCGCATGCACATGAATATTCGGGATATCATCACGGGTAAGTTTAATCCCTACTTCTTTCGACCTTCCCTTGATCCGCACCGGACGCATTTCAGTCGCCGAGTTTCCATTACTACGCGGGAAGAGCAGCACTACACTGTTTTTCTGCCTGGTATTGACTAAAATTCTCGCCTCTTCCCCCGGCCTGTATTCCTTCTTGTCTACGACCAGTTCGAGCGGGTTGAACCTGCCCTTGCTCCCGTCATCACCAACGTTACGAACAAGAAACACGGTTGCTCCCTCCTCCTCGTTTCCCTTTTCGTCAGTAAGGCGAACCAAAAACCGATACTGTCCGGGTCCCGGGGCATTGAATCGCACTTCACCGCTTCCCTTCTCCCGCTTCTCCAACTGGAAATTCTTCACCTTCTCCTCCTTTATCCGGCCCTCTGCATCCACCTGCACCTTGAACAAAGCGGCAGAACCCGTGACCTGCACGGCCTTCCCATCAAGTGTCCGGGCCGAAAACGAGGCCTCAAGAGCATCACCTGGCCGGGCATAGCCCCGGTTCAGCCATACCGTAGCCGCATAGGGGCGCCTGGCGGCAAGAACGCTGCCAAAGCCTCGGATCGTCCTCCGGGAGGAATCCACCACCTCTGCGGAAATGCTGTAGCGATGGTCCATATCCCCATGCATCAGCTTTGCCACTGAGGTATCGATCTCCACCTTGACCGTGCCATCCGCCCCGATCTCGAATTCCCGCTCCATTACCAGTTCGGGTGGGGTCCAGCGCCCTCCACCCCACCAAGGAGGCACCGGGGCAACGCACCCCCAGTCCTCCCAGCCGGGATACCACGGATAGTCCTGTCCGAACCACCAGTAACCCGGCCCATAGAGCCAGTCCCATTCACCCCGTGGAAACCAGGAATGATTGTGAGTTAATCTTTCCACCTTCACCTTGACCCTGCCCTCCGTCACCGGAGCCCCATGATAATACTTTGCCAGCACCTCGGCCTTGATCAGCTCCCCTAGTTGAACCGGCTCCTCCGGAGCCTCGACCATCACCTCAAATTCAGGTTTCTTATACTCCTCCACTCGGAACCGGACCGACCCACCTGGGAGCTCTCCCTTAATCACGGCATAATACATGCCCAGTCGTGCATCCTCCGGCAGCTCCCATTCGGACTCAACCCCCCCAAACTCATCAGTCCGAAGATTCTTTAACTCGTGAACCTTGCCAGTATTCTGATGGCGAATTTCGATCGAGCACTCCCGATTTGAAAAGAGCGAGACCTCGTCCAGGTCGTGCCGGGCCGTTCTACTCCAGAACTTCAGGTGCACCTTCTGCTCAGGACGGTAAACCGGGCGGTCGGTAATTCCATAGGTCTTCGATTGGTTGAGCGATTGCCACCTGAAATCATGCCACCCTTGATGCTGGAAACCCATCAGCGCGCGTCCACCCTCCACGCTCCGCCCAACCGTCATCCACTGGTAATCCTGGTCCAGCACATTTCTGGCCAGGACCACCGCCCCGTCTGCTCCCACCTTCCTTCGTATCCTCTTGGTCTTAACGTCAAACTTCCTGAGCACTGCGCCCACTCCCTTCCTCCGCTCCACCCGGTATCCGAAGAATTCCAACTCTCCACTCAGCGGGACCCCGGCTCTGCTTTCTCCGAGGTAGAATAGCTTGCCGTCCCTGAGTTGATGGGAAATGAGGGCCGTATCACTGATCCACACCACAATCCATGAGCTATTCCCTTTCCCCGCGGTGGCCTTGAGAAGATACGCTCCAGCCCGACTCACAGGCATTTCGAGTTCCCCCCTGGTATCCCAGTGATTCTCCCGTGGTTGCAGCTTAACCTTCCACTCCCTGATCTCCCGCCCGAGATACCTCCTCTGATTCTCGTTAACCAGTCGACTCCCAACCCTTGACACATTGATGGCAGAGCCGTCGATCTGACGTGGATTCCCCTCCAGATGCTTGAATAGGTCCTCGATCACGAGATCCATCTTCAGTTCGTGCAGGGAGAGACTCACTTCTTCGGCATTTCGATAGATGAAATCAACTTTAGGCTTCTTCCCTGCCTGTGCCATTGGAGCTGATTCAAAACGGCCCCAGTCCCCCTCTATCTGCCCAAGCAATTTCTGCCGCTGACTCGCCTCACCTCTCCCATGGGTCTTGATCAACCTCTTCAACTCCTTGCTTGCGCTGACGAGCTGCCGCCGATCCAGAAAAACCTGCACCAGGAGATCTCCCAGTGCAGCATTCGACCCCTTGCCCGTTGACAGGCGCCGCAGGAGAGGGATGAACTGGTAGTCCACAGGCAATTCGAGTCGTTTCACCCCAGCTGCAAGCCTTGCTATCGTTTCACTCTCCTTCAGGGTGTGCACCTGCATGATTCCCTTCGCATCATCTGGATCCTGCTGCCTCCACCATCCGAATCCGGACAAGGTCGCCACTCCATAATGCTGCACCAGGAAGCGGGCCCACTGGTCTGCCGCTCCGGGCCCCTTGCCAGGATCCAAGCCCACCGACTTGCTAATTGCCCAGCGCCATCTTTCTCCATCGTTACGAGCGGCATCCCAGGTTTCAGGGACCTGGATCAGCAGCAATTCTCCATCTCTGTCAACGGGGGCCCCGGAACCACTTGAAAGGCGTTGTTCACTTCCGAAATCAGGAAGCTCATCTAATCCGGTAAGAACCCCGAGGGCCCAGACTCTCCTCGATCCGGTCCGACCACTGGAGAGATACATCGCCAGTTCCGAATACATGTCGCTGAGCGAACCTGCATCATCTGGATCTTCCTTCTCGATAGCCTGCAGAATCAACTGGATGGACCGCACGCGGTCCCGCCCCTCACAGGAGACATAGGCTCCCCCTCCCCGATTGAACCCTCGCTGAAACTCGCCATCCAGCAGAGACCCGGAATGCTGTAGATTATGATAACTCTGCGCTGCTTTTCTCAGGACAGACGAGTTCCCCACATGATCACGCACCGCACCCTCTATCAATTCATCCGCCAGACCCGGCTGGCGTAGATTCCTGAGAGCCTGCAGGGCATTTTCAAGATCTTTCCAACTTCGGTCGTCATCTATATCCGCCAGCAATTTACGGTTAAGCTCCAGGGACTCCTTCCAGTTACCTTCCTTGGCGAGCTTCCCTGCCCTCTTCCTGCTCTCCTCTGCTGACGGTAAACTCTCAGCGCAGAAACCAACGCCAGCTAACAGGAATATGATGAATGGGAGGTGCAATTTCATTGAAGACCGATGGTATTTTCCGGGATGCCTGCCTGGTTTTCGTATGTTGAGCAGGCTGCTTGGCAATAAGAACCCCCACAGCACGAAATCTTAGCAGAAACTTAGGCCCAGATATTCCTGTTTACGAACCCTTTACCCCTCCTCTTCGTCTTCCTCGAAATCAACAATCCGTTTTCGTTTTCCGGAAAGGCGAAAACGACCACCATTACGATTTCTCAGAGGCTGAAATACTTCGTCTGCACCAGCCTGTTTGATTTCAAATACCATGGAGAGAAGCTCGCCAAGCCGGCCTCCCGGAAACCCGCGCTCTGCGAACCAGGATAGATATTCCGGAGGCAGATCATGGATCGGAACTCCCTGTGGAGGATAATTTTGAGGCCCATACTTCCCGAAGGGCATATTACTCCCACCTATTTCCTCTAAGAGGTTACGCAAATCATCACGGTCTATATCAGTAAACTCCACAGCTTGATGAGATCACAGCGCTCGCCAAGGTCAAGGAACCCCGTCACAGGTTCAACCGCAACTGATCCCTGCCCTCGAGATCCGCGAAACGAACCCCCACGCCGATCAATCGAACCGACTTTCCCTCACCCCGCCCCCAGGCCTCCGCAAGCAATTTCCTGTATCTCGTAACATCCATTCCCAGTTCAGCACCACCTCCTCTTTTCATGGGGTGCGGAGCACCCTCTGCTGTTGTTGTTGTGAAATCGGAGAACTTCAACTTGATCACCAGTGACTTGATAACGCGGTCGGCATGCTTTCCCAAGACGGTTTCGAGCACCCTCCTGCGCAACTCCTCCATGATCTCTCCGAGCACAACCAAATCCGCAACATTTTCCTGGAGGGTCGTTTCACTGCTTACCGACTTCCGGATCCGGTCCACCTTCACTGGTCGCTCATCTCTTCCCCGGCACAGCAGGTAAAGCTCCAGCCCCCAGCTTCCGAACTGTTCCGCCAACTCAATCTTGCTGAGGCACTGGAGATCTCCACAGGTCCGGACTTCGAGCGCGCACAACTTCTCTGCAGTTTTTCGCCCTACTCCGTGCAACCTGGTAACTGGAAGGTGCTCCAGAAACTCCTCAATCTCGCCCGTCTTGATCTCAAATTGTCCGTCGGGCTTGTTCCAGTCACTCGCAATCTTTGCCAGCAACTTATTAGGGGCTATTCCAGCTGAGGCAGTTAGTCCGATCTCTCTTTCTATCTGCGCTCTGATCCTGGAAGCCACCACGCTGCCTCCCTCGCCATGATGACTTACATCCAGGTAGGCCTCATCGAGAGACAGGGGTTCGACCAGTTCCGTATACTGATGGAAAATCCTTACGATCTTTTTCGATTCCTCTTTATACGCATCGAATCGAGTAGGTCTGACAACCAGATCGGGACAGAACTGAAGCGCCTTGAAGGTCGGCATCGCCGAGCGGCACCCGAATTTGCGGGCCTCATAATTAGCGGTAGTGAGCACTCCCCTGCTTAATCCTCCTACCGCGACGGGCTTCCCCCGCAAGGAAGGATCATCCCGCACCTCGATGGCCGCATAGAAACAATCCATGTCGATGTGCAGGATTTTTCGCATCGAAAATCAAACTACTGCGGGCCCGGGCAAACTCAATCCCCGCCAGGCTGACTTACAGGAGTCTGGTGAACACCAACGCTACCAAAAGGCGGATCCTGATTCAACTAACTGCTGGCAACTCCAGGACAAAACATGATCCCTCTCCTTTCTCTTCACAAAGACTGAGCTCTCCCCCAAGTTCCCGGGCAAGTCGCCTCGAAAGCGCAAGCCCTAACCCAACTCCCGGCTTTGAATGAGCCGCTTCCCGCGCCGACTTATGAAACGGTCGAAAGAGTTTTTTTACATCACCATGAGACACCCCTGGTCCCCGATCAGAAACCTCGATCCTGATTGGCCCTGAGTCTACCACGGAGACGTTCAGGAGAACCGCCCGCTCACCTTCTTCCGGCATCCCGTATTTGCAGGCATTATCGACAAGATTGAATATGATCTGCTCTACCGCCGTGAGATCAGTATCCACCTCAGCCTCCTCTGCTCCTCCACTCCAAAGAAGCCGCAACTCTCCCTCCTCCTTGCGGACTCTTTCATCCAGGCGTGGCACCATCCTTTCAAGCAACTCCTTGAGCCTGACCTTCTGGCACTCCGCACGCGCACTACCACGTTCAACGCGTGAGTAGGAAAGAACGTTCTCAACCAGGTGATTAAGGCGCTCCGCCTCTCTCCGCATGGTCCTGAGGTATTCCTTTTTCTTGCTCTCCTCCTTCACCATACCCTCTGCCAGCATGTCGGAGTAGAGATGAAAGGTCGTAAGCGGAGTGCGGAGCTCATGCGTCACGGACGAGACAAAAGTTGCCCGTCGCTCACTTAACCTCATAACCCCGCTCATCAGCATTGCCGACCCCAGAAGAGCCAGCAGCAGGACTACCCAGCCCGCTGTAAGAGAAATGCGAAGTGGCGACCACCCGATCGCAGTCCTCAGGGGCTCTTCCCCAGGCTGAATCCGCCATGGCAGGGTCACCAGCGCGTAGGGGTCATTCGAAACCCTTTTCATCATCTCATCCGGGAGAACGGATGATGAAGAGGCAGACACCTCGGAAATAGGCTCCAGAGCAGCATGCGGAAGAAGATCTCGGATCACATGAAGAAGGTTAGCCCCAAGATCCCCGGCCCTGAGCCAGACTGCCTGATACCGCCGGGTTCCTGCTACAAGCGCTTCCCGCACCATGAACAATTCACTCCCAAGCCATACCGGATGAAAAGGGCTGATCCGGGAAGGAGACTCAACCAACTCTGCCGCCTGCCTGCCCTCCCTTTCCTCGGTCCCAGCGTCCCTCAAACTCAAAAGGGACTTGGAATCTTCCTTCGGAGCACTCTCGACATTCGCCTTCTGCTTTCTTGTCGCGGTTGCAGGCCCCTCGTCGGTCCTGGGGCCACTCCTCCCGGCAATCTGCAGTTTCGGGACGGCTCGCCGATAATTGCTCTGATACAGTTCCGCCCGCTTGTTCTTTTCAATAATTGCCAGGTCCTGAGTGTAAGCCTGACTCCTGATCTGGCTGATTCCTTCGTTACTCGCCCTCGCCTTGGCTACCTTCTGTTCCACCTCCTCCACGATCACCGGATCCGGGATATTCCACGAGCGACTGATGCTCGCCAGCGCCTCATCATTCCGAGTACACACCCGGCAGAGCAGGTCCATCTTGGTTCCCTCGTATCCTGGTTCCAGATCTGCAGATTCCGCCAACAGACTACGGAGTTTTGTCAACTGCCCCTTACTGGCGCTAAGATAATCCAGCCGGATGCCATTCTGCAGCGCATACCCCCACTCTGACCCGACAGGAACCTGTGGCGAAGTGATCCCTCCATTACTGGCATCAATCTCGAAATGCAGCCTCACAAATTCCGGCAACTCCGGAAGAAGAGGAGACAACTGATGAGCAAACCCATCAACCTGCCTCGGAAAACTAGCGGTAAGCACATCCTCCGGTTCGAAAAAGGGCTCATAGTGGTGTAACGGCCGCTGGTTCTCCAGAATCATCAGGCCCGAAGCCGCTGAATCCATCCTCGCAAGACTCATGCGAACCCGCTCTTCGAGCTCTGCATCGGATTCGGCCAGGGCCTGCTTTTCCTCGAGCTGGATCGCCTTGTTCGTGGACCACGCCATCGCCCCGACAATCAGCAGGGCACAAGCTGCCAGAACACTCCATATTAACCAGGAACGACTCATGAACCTTCGATCATATACCCTTTTCCCCTGACCGTGACCACCGCGTTCTGGCTACGCAGCTTCTGCCGCAGGTGCGCCACATGCATGTCGACAGTCCGGGTCTCTATATTTCTGGGCTCCAGACCCCACACCTGACGCAGCAATTCATCACGCGGCACCGCCCTTCCCCCCTGGGCAACAAGATACCGGAGTAACTCTGCCTCTCTCTCCGACAACTCATCCCGCCCCCCGTCATCGAAACAGACCTCCCGCCTGAGGAAGTCGACCTTCCCTCCCGGGAATTGATAGTCCTTAACGACCGATGGCCTCTCCGTAGTTCGCCGAAGCACGGCATCCACCCGTGCCAGAAGCTCTCGCACACTGAAGGGCTTCACTACATAATCGTCCGCACCCATCTTCAAGCCTCGCACCCTGTCATTCTCCTCTCCTCTCGCCGAAAGGATGATGACCGGTTGTCCCGGCCTCTCTCTCTTAATCGCCTCAAGGATTTCAAAACCACTGTATTCCGGAAGAACAAGGTCCAAGAGCAGGAGCTGATAGGTTGCTCGCAAAGCCGTCTCGAGACCCCGGCCCCCTTCTCCTTCTGAGAGGACCTGATACCCCGACATCGTCAGCGCATCGACAACACCACGCCTCACTGCGTCATCATCTTCCACTACCAGAATTGTCGGCGCATCCATTGTTCAGAGATCCTGTTTAGAGAATAGCGCCACCACGCCTATTCCCCAGCCTAAATGCGCAACCCCAAGCGGCACCGCGGTGGAATCAACCACCCCGGCACCGTCCAAGCCCGAAAGGTCGCTAGTCCTTTTCGAAGGTGTATCCCTTGCCGGAGGCCTGCTGCCTGACGGTCTGAACCATCACTGCATTAAGGGTATCTTCTTCTCCCTCTCCCATTTCCCTGAGCTTCTCCTTGACGTATTCCTCGCGAGCCTCGGCAAGGGCCTTGATCTTCTCATGACAGGTCTTTCTTTCCTCTCTCTTTTCCTCGATGTAGGCCTTTCGTTCCTTATCAGACATCGCCCTCATCTCTTCGGGCAGATCCTCCACCTTCACCTTCTTCCAGTCGAATTCCTTTGAAGTGCAGGCATCAACAAGATCCCAGTTGCCATTCCAGTAATTAACACTGGCCTTGGTCTGAACCCGGGCCTGGAGAGCGTTACCGCGCGCGCCCTCCGCAAGATTGTCCTGCTCCTTCTGAACCTCAAGCCTCCTGGCACCAGTCCTGCCAATTGGGACATAGGTCTCATTGAGTCGGGCATTCCATTTAATGATCTCCTTGTCCTGAGGGGCATCCACGTGAACGACTGCCTTATTGTGATCAATGACGAGGTATTTGCCATCGGCCAGAAGAGGACCCGTCTTCCACCCGGTACTGATGCCAACCTGCTCCGGGCCGCAATGAATCGTATTCACGATCACTCCATTTTTGATTGCCTCCCTGCAGGCTGACTCGGGATCAACTGGCCCCTGGGTGAAAGGCTCGTTGCCCGCCACAAAGATGGCCTTGTAGGTCTTCGGGGACGAATCCCACTGAAGGTCTCCAACCGCTCGGCTTATAACGGCCCCACAGAATTCCGAGCCTCCGTTGGTTTTCAATGAAAAGAGATCCTCGCTGATCCTGTCCAGGTCACGCGTAAGCGGCTGGATCTGCCTGATCCAGTGGGTCTCCCCGTTCAAACCTTGGTTCCCATACTCATAGAGCGCGACCTCCACGAATGGCGCCTTGCCGCCCTGCCTGGCATTGATGAAGGTATTGACGATGCTCCATAACTGCGTCTTTGCCTGCTCGATCAATCCGTCCATGCTTCCACTGGTGTCCAGCAGGATAGCCAGCTGCACTCTGGCCTGATGTTGCGCCTCGATTGCGACTTGCTCCTTGATACCGAGCTCCTTTCCTCTCCCTGTCGGCGGAAGAGCCAAGGCTAATGTAGCTCCGGAGAGGACAACGGCACTATATAGAAGTGATTTCATTTTCATGGTCTTTTTCTGTCTTATTATTCCTGAAGATTCGCCAGGAAGGGTCTTTCTCCTCCGGCCTGTTTTCATCGTGTTCTTTTACTCGTTTTTTAACTGCTATTTGATCTGGTAGCGGACCCCATCGACAACCAGTTCCAGGTTGCGACCCAGGGCGAGGCAACTCTGACGCTGCTTTCTCACCAACCGATCGACTAGCTGGTTGAACTCCTTGCTGCCGATCTTGATTTCCCTTGCCGGCGCCCCCTCGCCCTCCTCCTCCCGGGCAGCGAGTCTCGCATCCACCCACTGGCTGCCACGCCGGAAAAATGTCATGTCGGCACACTGCGCGACGTTCTCGATCTCCTGCAGGTTGAGCTCCTCGTCCACATAGTAATTACGGCGATTCAGGCTCTCACTCTGCCTTTGGCTCCAAAGGTTCAGATCCTGGTTTACACTGGACGCACCGCTTCTGGTCTTGAGCCCCCGCCGATCGTAATTCTCAGCCGCCCGGGAAACCCTTTTCTTCCTCGAACTGAAAACCTCCCCCTCCAGTGCCAGGAATGCGGTATATTCGCTCAACACACCGTATTCGGTGGAAAGTCGCACTATCTCGTCAACGAGCTCCCTGACCCTTGGATCATCCCGGTCTACCCCCCCGGCACCCGGGTTGGGGGGTGACGATTCGGCTCCGAGATCCCTCAGCGCACTTGTGAGCACGCCAATTCTCCTCATTGCCCAGAGTCGGGGAACGAAGGGGTTACGACCGCTTCCTGCCTTGAACGGCAGGGCAAGCGTTCTTCTCGCCGTCCCATCATGTCCGGTAATTCGAAATTCAAGCGGCTCCGCCCCCCTGTAGCGCCCCGTCACAATAACCTGGTCCCCAGCAAAAAAGTCCGGCAACCGTCCTGGAACAAGGTCGCTCACGAGGTGAGAAGCCTGCTTTCCCTCCCGCGTGAACACCTTCAACTCAGGAAAGCCAAGAACCGGCCCCCTCAGCTTCCGAAATACGGAGGCCACCTTCACTTCCACCGTCTCCCCGGGCAGCACGTAGGTGGGTAGAGCCCGGCTGTCATCCGCCAGACTGGAAAGCAATGGAGTATTTACGTCAACACCGACCCCGAAGGTAAAAATACGACGCTGCCCGGAATTCAGTAGTCGAACCTTTTCCCGGATTTTCCTTTCGGAAGTCTCTCCGATGGTCGGCAGGCCGTCAGTTAGAAAGAGCACCATCGGAACCACCCCTTCACGAACTGGCTGGGAGATCGCAGCCTTAAGTGCCCCATCAATATTTGTTCCGCCACTGACCCGAATCTCCCTGATGAATTTCCGGGCCCTCACCTTGCTTCCTCGATCGCTCAAGACCGGTTTGCTTGAGAAAAGATCCACCCCCTCGTTATAGGTAATCAGGTTGAAGTATTCTCCATCTTCAAGACCCTCCACGATCTGAAGGGCAGCCGTCCGGACCTGGTCCATCTTCTCTCCCGCCATACTCCCCGACCGGTCAATCACCAGAGTCACCTCCCTCCGCAGGGGGCGCGCATTCCTTTTCCTATCCGGGGCCGCCATGAGAAGGAGGAAGTATCCCTCGCCATTCTTTTCTCCGTGGTGCGTCAGAAACGACGCTGCCGCGGCCTTCTTCCTCCGTCGCAGGACCGATAGCCGGAACGGACCCGGCTCCATGTTTTTTTTCAGGCTTACGTGTACGCCCTTGTCCGTTTTTACCGGCGAGATCTCGTGACTCGGCGAGTAGGTAGTCGCAACTCCTCCCTTCACTTCCCAGTTGGCGTCAACGCTCCACTTCACACGGCAATCGTGAGATTCCGAACGGGGGAGCACATAATCAATCCGACTGGATTCTTCCTGCAGTAACTCCTCATAGACAATACGAAGTCGGCATTCGCTTCGAGGCGGAATCGGGAAAACACTGGAGCTTACTGCTCCATATCCCGCAAACTCAAGAATCGCCGGATCCTTCGACTGTGCCACAATCTGGTTGTATATCTCCCGGGCCTTTTGCACCGGCAGAATATCAGCCTTCAACTCCTTGCCTCCTCCCTCCATGGCGAAGGACTTCAAACCCGCACCAGCAGGAACCGGCAACAGCACCCCCCCTTCCTGTTGATGACCCGCTGGATTGAAAAACGTAATCGTCAGGCTGGTATGGCCTACCTGGTCCTTAAGATCTACCGCCGCATCGATTCTCCTGACTTCTACCGGGCCGAGGGAGCGCGGAACCGGCCTCACATGAGGCATCCAGTGATGAGGAACCTTACGACCATATGTTCCACAACCCTGGGATCGGGGCATCCAGACCATGCTTCCACCACCAACCAGCACTGCGTTTCTTAAAAATGTCGACCGTCTCATGGAAAATCTCTGTTTGACGATGACAGAATACCCCGGGACCTCTGGGCCGTCTGTAAACGGGTCGTAAAGAACTCCCCTCCTTCAGGCACAGCACCGATCTCCCTGTGAAATCGCTTAAAACACAACCCAGGGCACTATCTGACCATCTTACCGAGACAGCCTAAACCCCTCGGAAGACCCCTTGAGGACTTCTACTGCTCCTGTCCCTATTAACCTGCAGAAAAGCTCATCCGCCTGCTTCAGGAGGAAAGCTGGGACATGATCTGGTCTGTGAGCGCCTTCACAACCTCTTCTGCCTCTTCATTAAGAGCCTCTCCCCCAGAATTAGCCGCCCCAGCGCCCTCGGGCACAGAGCAGACTGCCCCGGGCCTGAACTCGGAATTATCACAAAGCTCACACTCCTTCCAGTTAGCACGCTTATCCTCCATCCCAAGGGATGATCGCAACTCTATCAACTCCTTGGCCTGACCGCCTGTGATTGTCAGGAGATCTGCGCCCTTCAACTGCGTGGCCAGCAGAACAGTCTGACAGTAGGCATCCGTATTTTCCATTTTCCAATAGGCGTCCTCAATATCCTTTCCCCAGGTAATGACTCCATGATTGATCATGAGCACTGACATGTGATCAATGGCAGCTTCACCGACCGCCTTGGCATTGGCAGGGGTCCCGGGCGTCTGGTATTCCGCCATCCCGATCTCTCCGAGGAACACCTCGGCCTCGGGAATCATGCATGTTGGCGGGCGCACCCCCGCAACCGCAAAAGCCGTAGCATGGGGAGGATGGGCATGACAACAGGCCTTGGCCTTGGGTTGACGCTTCATGATCGCCATGTGCGTCAGGCACTCACTTGTGCGTCTCCGGCTACCAGCAAGCTGATTTCCTTCAAGATCAATAAGCGCCATGTCTTCGGGGCTCATGAACCCCTTGGAGATCAGAGTCGGAGTGCACAGAACCAGATTGTCTCCAACCCTGATTGTGAGGTTTCCTCCGTTACCATCCGTATAGTTCTTCTTCCACATCCGGTCGCCGATATCGACCATTCTCTCCTTCAGATCCCTTAATTCAGGAGACCGGAAGAATCTCGCGATCTGCTCCGGGGATTCAGGGTCGCTTCCGGGTTCCCACCGGAACTCATAGTCTGGAACACTTGGCACGACCGCCTCAAGAGCGCTCGACTCAACCCTTCTCTGCCGTGATTGAGACTCCTTGATCACGTCCTTGGCTGTCGGCGTGAGAATTACTCCCTCAGGAATCGAATCCACACTCTTACCCTCCCTGAGAAGCCCTTCCACATCACGTCCAGTAAAT
>PAQU01000099.1 GCA_002709395.1 Roseibacillus sp.
CAAATCAGGGACAGGCAGGCGAATTCTCCACCCTGATCGGGCAGGTTGAAGTCGTCAGTCATCCGGCTAATGACAATCCTGATGTTCAAGTTCAGGGATTGGCCTTCGAGGGAGATAAAATGACAGCTGCGGTGGCCGCGTCCACGGTAGGACTGGAAGGGAATCAGAGCTATACGGTGCGGGCGTGGGTGTATAACACCGATTTTGGTAACGAGGAGACTATCGTGTCATGGGGTCGCAGGGGTGGGCCGCTGGGGAGCAATGCCCAGTTCAACCAGGGAGCCCATCCTACCTTTGGTGCCATCGGTCACTGGGGAGGAGGTCCGGTGACCAATCCCGCGGAACCGGATGTCGGCTGGGGACCCAATGGAACCGGAACGGACATTCTGGAAACACGGGGTCGCTGGGCACAGTTGGCGTATGTCTATGATGGTCTTGTCGACCGGGTCTACATCGACGGTGAATTCAACAATGAGGAAGAGCATCCCAATCTGCTTGACGTTCACGGGGTTTACCAGGATGGGTCCCCAACCCTTCTCTGTCTGGGGGCAGGCAGTGATGCCGGAGGAGCGAATAATACCCCACAGGCGTTTTCCGGGACCATTGCGCTTGTGGAAGTTCACGATGAGCCGTGGACAAATGAGGAGATCCAAGCCGCCTTTGAGCGTGAGCGGCCCCTGTTTTTTGATGGGGTGTCAATCAGTGAAGGTGATCTCTATGGGTTTACGGTATCGAGCGCAGACGGAGGGGGAACGATCGACTTTCAGTGGAACAGTTCGGGAGCAGAGGTATACACCATCGTGACTACCGAGGACCCGGCAGGAAGTCCCGACCCGAACTTGTGGACGCCGGTGGCAGGTCTTGAGAACCTTGCAGCTACGCCGCCGCTGAATTCTCACAGTATTGCAAGGCCCGCAGGGGATCTGAGATTCTTCAAGTTAGTGGCGGGCCCCGTTCCTGCCCTGTTCTCGGATGATCTTGAAGGTGGTAACAATGGATGGACCACGCTGGTCAACGACGAGGCCAGCAATACGGTCTGGGAACTTGGCACCCCGGGAGGGACCACCGGGCCCCTTAGTGGATCAGGTGACTCGGGTACGGCCTGGAGCACCAACCTCGGAGACTATGGCCCGGATTCTGATGTTGCCCTTCGCACCCCGGCAATCGACCTGAGCGGTCTGGGAGGAGCGGTTCTTAAGTTTGACCAGTATCGGGATGCCGATGGGTTTGCGGATGCCGCTTTTGTCCGTTTCCTCAGAGCCAGCGACGAAGTGCAGCTTGGCGCGGAAATTCCGATCGAGATGGGAACCCTGGACACCGACTGGAACCCGTCCTCGGTCACGGTGCCGGCTGAAGCTCTCGGAGAGACTATTCTGGTAGAATTCCGTTTTGTCAGTGATGGAAGCGTGGATGCCTTCAGCGGGTTGTCCTTGGACAATTTTGAACTGAGTGCGGAATAGATTCTCAAGATCTTAAGATACAAGGCGGCGGGACCGGAAGGCCCGCCGCCTTTTGCGTGAAGAAGGAAGGAGGTGTGGAATTGGTCTTGCCAACTGCGGGGGGCAGCGGACTACTAGTAGGGCAGTCCACGTATGGAGGCGATTTGTGCAGATTCAGTTATCAAGGATTTCGGGGAAGTCCGGGCTCTTGATGAAGTCAGCCTTGGGATCGACCCGGGGGAATTGTTCTTCCTGCTCGGAGGGAGCGGTTGTGGGAAAACGACCCTCCTTCGCTGTATTGCGGGTCTTGAGGAACCGACCTCGGGCCGGATCCTCTTTGAGGGGAAGGATGTCACGGACCTTCCGACCCACAAGCGGGAGGCTGCGATGGTCTTCCAGAGTTATGCCCTCTGGCCCCATATGACGGTGGGACAGAATATTGCCTTTGGCCTGGAAGAGAGGAAAGTGCCCCGCAGTGAGATCTCTGACCGGGTGCGAGAGGCTCTTGAAATGGTGCAGATGCCTGGCTTTGAGGACCGTGGTATCGACCAGATGTCCGGAGGTCAGCAGCAGCGGGTCTCCCTTGCTCGAGCTCTCGTGGTGAAACCCAAGTGCCTTCTTCTGGACGAGCCGTTGTCCAATCTGGATGCACAGCTGCGGTTGGAGATGCGTTCGGAGATCAGGCGGATCGTTAAGGAGAATGGGCTGACTGGGGTCTATGTGACCCATGATCAGGCAGAGGCACTCTCGATGGCCGATCGGCTTGCCGTCATGGATCAGGGCAAGGTGCAGCAGGTGGGTTCGCCGGAGAAGGTGTATCGCAACCCCGAGAGCTCCCTTGTGGCCTCCTTTATCGGAGAGACCAATCTCCTTGCTGCGAGAGTGAAGGGGTTGGAGAGCGGGGGGTTGGTGGCAGTGGAAACGGATGCAGGAAATTTTTCCGGGCGCCTCACCCTTGAGGGGTGGTCGCCGCGCGAGGGGGATGAAGTTGCCATTTCAGTCCGTCCGGAAGCGATCAGGGTCACCGGGGGTGGAGGTGAGTCCCAAGGGGAAGTCCTGCAAACGACCTATCTGGGAGAAATCATCCAGTACCGGATCCGGATGAGATCCGGAGTGGAGGTTCAAGCCTCGGAGATGAACCCCCGGAGCGTCATTGAGCAGGGATCGGGAGTCAGCCTTGAATTCCATTCGGAGGATGTGGTGGTGCTGCGCGAGTAAGAACCAAAGGGATTGATAACAGGACGGTATGAACAGCTGGAAGAAGATCCTCCTGATCGTTGCGCCCCTCACGGTGGTGGTAGCTGCTCCACTTGTGCTGCGTGACAGCGGGGTGGAAGATTTCGACCGGGCTGATCTCAGATTGGATGTGATTACCCCGCATACCGAGACCCTGCGCCGTGAATTTGGCGAGGCTTTCGCGGCCTACTGGGAAAAGAAAACGGGAGAGAGTGTCTATGTGAACTTTCTTGTTCCCGGGGGCACATCTGAATGCGTGCGCGTCATCGGCAACGGGTTTGACGCAGCCCGGGAGCGTGGCGAGACAGGATGCGGGATTGATGTGTTTTTTGGTGGAGGAGCCTATGACTTTGCGATCCAGGCGAAGCTGGATCGTTTCGAGAAACTGAGAATCTTCCAAACCCATCCCGAGTTGTTTGGAGAAAATGGGATTCCTGCCACTCTCAGCGGAGAGACCTTTTATGATCCCGATCACGCCTGGATCGGATCCGTGCTTTCAAGTTTCGGCATCTGCTACAATACCGATCTTCTTGTGGAGCGGGGGCTTGCAGCCCCGGTCAGCTGGGATGATCTGGGGGACCCGGGCTATGTAAGGGGAATCGCACTTGCCGATACCACCAAGAGCTCTTCCGTGACCAAATCGTTTGAGATGCTGGTGCAGCAGAAGATCCAGGAGGAACTTGCCTTGGCCGATTCCGGGGAGGAGCGCGCCCTGGTAGTGGCGCGTGGCTGGGATGCGAGTATGCACCTGATCCAGAGGATTGGTGCCAATGCACGTTATTTTACCGACAGCTCGGCCAAGATCCCACGCGATGTGGCGCAGGGTAATGCGGTTGCCGGGATGTGTATTGATTTCTACGGTCGAACTACCAGCGAGACGCTTAAGAAAGGGGACGGCTCGTCCCGCCTGCAGTATGTCATGCCGTCGGGGGGCAGTTCGATCAGTGTAGACCCGGTAGCGGTCATGAGGGGAGCACCCCACCCTGAGTTGGCGCAGTCCTTCGTCGAGTTCGTCCTCTCAAGGGAGGGACAGATGCTCTGGGCTGCGGCTCCTGGCAATATTCCGGGTCCTACATACCGTGCGCTGCGCCGGTTGCCTATTCGTCCGGACCTTTATGAGGGTGAGACCCTGGCCGCAATGATCGACGGAGCGGCAATGCCGTTTGAGGAGGCCAGGAAGTTTACCTACGACCGGAAGTTGACCGGGCATCTTTTCTCCCCCCTCAGGGTCATCATCAAAGTGATGTGTATCGACCCTCATGACGAGATGAAGGAAGCCTGGGGGGCTCTGATTGAGGCGGGCTTTCCTCCACAGGCTACGGCCAGATTTCATGATGTCAGCGCGGTGTCCTACGGTCTGGCTGGCGGATCGATCAAGGCATCGCTCAAGAAGGGAAAGGTGGAATCAGTGAAGCTCATGAATGAGCTTGGTGGATTCTTCAGGGAGAATTACAGGGAGGCGCTCCGACTGGCGGAAGAAGGGAGATGAACGCAAGAAAGGCGATTATTCTTACGGCGGCGGTAGCGCTTTTCTTTGGCGTTTTTTTTCTCTTTCCAGTGCTGATGGTACTGGGAGAGGCCTTCAAGGACAAGGGAGGGGGCTTCACCTTCGCCTATGTCATCCAGATTTTCGTCAACCCGGTTTATCTCGAAGGGCTCTGGAATGCGCTCCTCCTTGGGGTGACCAGCACGTTTGCGGCTCTCCTGATCGCCTTTCCTCTGGCATTGCTGACCCACCGCTACTACTTCCCCTTGAAGGGGCCTCTTTCTGCTCTGATCCTTGTGCCTCTTGTCCTGCCTCCCTTTGTGGGGGCCGTTGGGGTCAAGCAAATGCTCGGGGTGAAGGGAGCTCTCAACGCCTTTCTGGAGAAGCTTGGAATGATGGATCCGGCAGCGCCCGTTGACTGGTTGGGAGAGGGGCGGTTCTGGGGCATTGTGATCATGAACGCCCTTCACCTCTATCCTATCCTCTACATGAATATCGCGGCATCGCTGGCCCATCTTGATCCGGCGATGGAGGAAGCGGCTCAGAATCTCGGGTGTTCGCCGTGGCGTCGCCTGAGGCGTATCACCATGCCCCTCACGATGCCTGGGATCTTTGCGGGCGGAGCAATCGTATTCATCTGGTCATTTACCGAGTTGGGAGTGCCACTGGTCTTCGATTATTCAAGAGTGGCTCCGGTCCAGATTTACGATGGCCTGAAGGACCTCGAGAGCAATCCGTTCCCCTACGCCCTGGTGGCAGTGATGTTGATCATTTCTTCCGCGGTCTTTCTGCTTTCAAAGGCCCTGCTCGGACGATCGAAGCTTGGAACCGCTCCCCGTCCCAAGGGAAGACAGAGTGAGAAAAGGCTGCAGGGCTGGAAGGGGTGGGGGCTGACTGCGGTGTTCCTTGGTGTCTTCCTGCTCGCCTCCCTGCCGCATATGGGCGTGATCCTGCTATCAGTAGCCACCGACTGGTATGGGACCATTCTTCCGGAGCAGTTCACCGGAGCGCATTATGACGAGGCGCTTGGTCATCCTCTGGTGGTTCCCTCGATTCAGAACAGTCTTCTCTATGCCTCGGGCGCGATGCTGGTAGATCTGGTCCTGGGGCTGGCGATAGCGTGGGTGATTGTTCGAAGCACTATTCGCGGAAGAGCCCTGCTCGACGCCCTCGTCATGCTGCCCCTTGCAGTTCCCGGACTGGTCCTCGCCTTCGGTTATCTCGCGCTCTCCCAGGAGGGGCGGGCCTTCTCCTTTCTGGTCGGGGCGAATGGAAACCCGGCGCTGCTGCTGGTAATGGCCTACGCGGTTCGCCGTCTTCCGTATGTGGTGCGCGCTGCGGTAGCCGGATTGCAGCAGAGTAATGTCACCCTTGAGGAGGCGGCGCTTAGCCTGGGAGCAAGTCCGTTGCGTATGATGCGGCGGATCGCGCTACCGCTGCTCGCCGCAAATCTTCTGGCCGGCGGTATCCTGGCCTTTGCCTTCGCCATGCTGGAAGTCAGTGACAGCCTGATCCTGGCCCAGCAGGCCGAGCACTTCCCCATCACGAAGGCGATATATGCCCTGCTTAACACGCTGGGCAATGGGTATGAGTTGGCCTCGGCCCTCGGGGTATGGGCCATGGTGTTTCTTGGGATCTCCATCGTGGGGGCGGTTTCCCTCGCTGGCAAACGCGGAGGCCTCTTCAGAATGTAGGAAATTAGCCCCGGATTTCTCCGGGGGAGCCTGATTGCGGTGGAGGAATGCGCCGTTTCTTGAGCCAGGGGTCGAGAAAATTGGCAATGATGATGAGGGCGGTGCCAAGGTAGAAGGCCGAATGAAGTTGCTCGTATTCGAAGAAGACTATGGCTCCAAGGATGATACCCCAGACAGGTTCAAAGTTCATGGTGAGGTTTGCGGTGTATGCGGTCAACCTTCGGAGAAGATGGAGATTCCAGGCATGGGCGATGGTTGTGCAGAGAAGGGCAAGGGTGAGGAGCGGGATCCAGTCGTTCCGGGCTGGAAACTGAAAATGATGGGGGGCAATGAATGGCAGGGCGGATGTTGCTATCAAGCACGCCCCGGCCATCTGGTAGAGCACCATGCTGCGGGGAGAGGTTCCCCGGGCGACCAGTCTGCGGTTGAGAACGGGAAAGATGGAATGAAGGAAGGCTCCCGCGAGTCCCACGGCAAGACCCAGGCGGTGGTGGGCTCCGAGGTTTCCGGCGATGAGGAGAATGCCTGCAATCACGATTCCGCCGCAAAGTAGTTCTCCCAGACGAATTGCCCTGCGCTCCATAAGGGGCTCAGTGAAGGCCGTGAAGAGTGAGATGGTTGCAAAGGCAGCGAGGGCGACAGATACGTTCGCGAGGGAGACGGACCAGAAGAAGCAGACCCAATGGGCACCTTGGATCATTCCGAGGCTGGTCACGGCCAGCAGGCGCCGGCGGGGCATTACAAGAAGTGAACGATTGGTGGCGGCCAGCCAGAGCGCCATGGCGAATCCAGCAATCGAGACCCTCCAGAAGACAAGGGAGGGGGCTTCCACTGAGATGACCCGGCCCAGGACCGCGGTCAGGGCGAGGATGAAAACAAGGAAATGATACTGGATTATTGGTTTAATGGGAAAACCTGCTGGGGATTCGAAATGATGTGGGTTCACCTTGGGAGGCGGTGATGTCCTGTCCATTGAATACTGTATCTTAAGGCGAGTTTACAGGTGTCTTGATCTGTCCCCTGTTCCGCAATAGGATGGCTTGGTGACGCCTCCCAGTATCTTCAATGATGTGCTCGGACCAGTAATGCGTGGTCCTTCGAGTTCTCATAGTGCGGCCTCATTAAGAATTGGACGACTCGCTCGTGACTTGATGGGGGGCGACCTTGCAGAGGTTCTGGTCGAATATGATCCAAATGGCTCTCTGGTGACTACCCATGAGTCTCAGGGTTCGGATCTGGGCCTCTTTGGTGGTTTGATGGGATGGGATACGGATGATGCCCGCCTTCCGGATTTTCGAGACGAGATAGAGAAAGCGGGAATCAAGGTGGAGATCCGGTATGCGAGTTACGGGGCGGAACACCCCAATACCTATAAGCTCACCTTGAGCAATCGAGGTGAAGAACGCCGTATGAGAGCAATCTCCACCGGGGGCGGAATGATCGTGGTGGAGGAGATAGAGGGTGCCGAAGTCCGGATCGAGGGAGATTATTATGAGACTCTTGTCTTCCTGTCCGATCCGGAAGCTGCCAGTGGGTTGTCCAGTTGGCTCTCAGATGAATTTTCCTTCGATGAGGTGGGGGTCCGCAGGGGAGACAGGGAGTTGCTGCTCGAAATTAAAAGTCGCTGTGCTCTCGACGAGGAATTGATGGAAGAGTTGCGATGCAACCCGGCAGTTTCCGATGTCCGGGTGCTTCAACCGGTTCTGCCGATTCTTTCGCGTCGTGGTCTTTCGGTTCCCTGGTTGCGCTGTGCGGAGATGGAATCCTATCAACGTGAGGAAGGAGGCTCCCTTACCCTGGGGGAGCTGGGAGCGCTGTATGAGAGTGAGCGGGGAGGTATTCCGGTGGATGAAGTGCGGGAGCGGATGGGGGCCCTTATTGAGACTATGGAGGGGTCTATCCACTCAGGGCTGCAGGGGACAAGTTTCGCAGACCGGATTCTTCCCGCGCAGTCGCCACATTTTGCCGAGAAGATGGAGGCAGGTCAGCTGGTTCCAGGCGACGTGCTTAATCGGATTATCATGTATGTCTCGGCGATGATGGAGATGAAAAGCTCAATGGGGGTTATCGTGGCGGCTCCAACGGCGGGAAGTTGTGGGGCGCTTCCAGGAGCTGTTCTCGGAGTGGCTGATACCCTGGGGAAGAGCCGAGAGGAGAGGGTTGAGGCTATGCTGGCGGCAGGCATGATCGGAGTTTTTATTGCAGCCCACTCGACCTTTGCGGCTGAAGAGGCTGGATGTATGGCCGAGTGTGGATCAGGGGCGGCCATGGCGGCGGCCGGGATTGTTCTCCTGATGGGAGGGAGCCTCGACCAGCAGTTGGGAGCTGCTTCCATGGCCCTCCAGAGTTCATTGGGGATGACTTGTGATACCCTCGCCAACCGGGTAGAGGCACCCTGTCTTGGACGCAATGTTACCGCGGCTTCCAATGCTCTCTCTTCCGCCAACATGGCTCTGGCAAACTACCAGCATCTCGTGCCATTCGACGAAGTGGTAGATGCCATGAAGCAGGTTGGTGAGTTGATGCCGAGGGAGATCTGCTGCACCGGCCTCGGGGGCCTGGCTGTTACTCCGACATCAAAAGCACTCGAGGAGCAACTGGTCCGGGGTTGCGGGGCTTGTGGAGCAGTCGAACTGGAATCCCAGTAACTATTCTGATGTCACAAGGTCATCCCAGGACTGGCGGCGGCGGGCAAGGTGGACCTGCCTGCCGTCAATTAGGATTTCAGCCGGCAGGGGGCGGGAATTATAGTTTGAGGCCATTGTGAAGCTGTAGGCCCCAGCGCTCATGAGAGCGATAATGTCATTGGCCTTGATGTCGGGGATCTCCCTGCCCTGGCAGAAAAAGTCACCGCTCTCGCAGATGGGGCCTACCACGTCGGCAGTGATGCGGTTGGTCATACGGGATTCCTCTAGTGGGACAATCTCGTGATGGCCCTCGTAAAGGGCGGGACGGATGAGGTCATTCATTCCCGCATCGACTATCTTGAAGGTCTTGGCCTGCCCTTTCTTTTCATAGAGGCAGGTGGTTAGCAAAACCCCGGCATTCCCTGACATGTAGCGACCGGGTTCGAGAAGAATCTTCAGGCCGAGGGAATCAAGGAGGGGGACGAGTTTGTTGGCATAAATCTCCGGGGAAAGGGGGGGCTCTTCCTGCCGGTTCCACCAGTCCGGATGCCCTGAAGCCAACGCTTCCTCGTAGACAATGCCAATCCCTCCGCCAATCGAGAAAAATTCCAGGTCATGGGCGGACTTTAATTCGGAGACGAGAGGGAGGACCCTTTCAACGGCTTCAACGAACGGGGTTGCACTGGTAAGCTGGGATCCGATATGCATCTGGATACCCCTGATCCGAATGTGAGGGAGTCGAGCAGCGCGTTCGTAGACCTCCCGGACGGCTTCGTGGTCGATGCCGAACTTGTTCTCAGCCTTTCCCGTGGAGATGTATTTGTGGGTTCCGGCATCCACGTTTGGATTGATACGCAGTGCGATGGGGGCAGTGGTGGAGTTCTCTCCGGCGACGGAATTGATGAACTCCAGTTCGGCCAGGGACTCGATATTGAAACAGTAGATTTTCTGCTCGAGGGCATAGGTGATTTCTTCCGCGGTTTTGCCGACTCCGGCAAAGGAGCAGAGTCCGGGATTTCCTCCAGCCTTGATAACGCGGAAGAGTTCTCCCCCTGAGACAATATCGAACCCACTGCCAAGTTCGGCAAGCAGGCGGAGAACGGACAGATTGGAGTTCGCCTTGACCGCATAGGCTATATGGTGGTCGAGATTCTTGAGGGCCTCGTCCAGCCGTTGATAATTCTCCCGGAGCGTGCGGGCAGAATAAACGTAGAGAGGGGTCCCGTGTTCCGCAGCGAGGGTATTCAGGTTGACCTCCTCACAGTGGAGAACGCCTTGGCGGTATTGGAACTGGTGCATCGATTGGGAATGGGAGTAGTGGTGCGGGGAAGAACTACCCCAGAATCAAGCGCTTCAAAAGCGAGTAAATATTCAGGGCCAACTGGCTATTCTACCCTGAAGGAACGGGTCCGGCGGCCGAAGAAGTCTTCGCCCGTAGCTCTGCTCTTGATGTTGCGGAGCTTGGTCCCAAATCCTGAGGTGAGCCAGACATGGGCGAAGTGGCCTGAATTTCCCTCTGTTGAGGGGGGGAGCACCACTACCGAACTTACCTTCTTTCCCAAGGTGATCCGATAGACACGGTTGGGAGGGAGGGTAATGCGGTTGCGGATATTAAGCTTGGTGAAAAAGCCCCTCCGGCGATGGATCACTTCGCTGCCGTCTTCGATGAAGTGGAGCTTGTTCAGTAGTCGAGCTCCTGGAAATCCAATCCCGCGGGATTCTGTCTCAAGGTGGAGGTTGTCACCGCCGGCGATTTCGAGAGGGCCTTCGAGGTCCAGAGTCAGTTGAACGGTATCAGGCAGTCGTTCCGTTTTTGCACTGACGAGGGGATTGGTGGTGAGGCGGGTATGGGGAAAGGCAAGGGAGGTCGTGCCGATTACGGCAAGAACGACCATGAGGATGCCAAAGGATACCCAGGCCGGCATTCTCTTCTCCTCTTTATGTGCCGGTTGAGTTAAATCCGCGCGGTGCAGCCCGAGGAAGTGAAAGAGGCCGGCGGCAGTGAACCAGACAACGCCTGCAGACCATAGGACGTCGCTGGCGAAGTGTGCTCCCCGCACCAGTGATGCTATTCCGGTCGCGCTCCCGTAGACCACTGAAAAGAGGATTACCGCAAGGCTGCTCTTGCGTCTTCCCGAAGCGAGTAAGGCAAGTCCTGC
This sequence comes from Roseibacillus sp., assembly GCA_002709395.1. GTDB lineage: Bacteria > Verrucomicrobiota > Verrucomicrobiia > Verrucomicrobiales > Akkermansiaceae > Roseibacillus_B. Next base: position 10,642 of record PAQU01000099.1, read on the forward strand.
CGAGAAAAAATAGAATCCAGTCGAGGCGGGGCCACTGACGAAGGAATGACCTCCAGTGGCCGGGTCAGGGTTCAGGAGTCGTTCAAACTTGCTGTTTCCTCCAAGCCCCAGGGTTTCATGAGGTTGAGGTCGCCCCCAGAATTCGCCGAGAAGGAGGCTGGCGATGAGGCCGGGTCCGATAATAAGGCTGAGGAAGAGAAATGCGGAAGTCTTGCGACGGCGTGCCAACGCAGGTCTCCCGAGTCCCAGAATAACGACAGAGAGAGCGAGGATGGCTGTAACGATGGCAGGAATTGCGCCAAGGCGGGAAAGCTGAAACCACGGTGACTTTTCGGAAAGAGTCCAGAACCGGGCCTTCTCGTTGTAGAGCTTCCGGGAGAGTTCCATGTCCAGGTCACTCAGCAGGAAGGGCAGGGAGCCCAAGGCGAGTAGAATCGCAGGAACGATGTAGAGGATAAGGATCCAGCGCCGAGTCACGGGAGGGGGGGAGAGAGGATAATTGACGGTTAACCTACATTATGCCGGCGGGATATCAATGGGTCGAGCCGGATTGCAGCAGAGGGTGGCAGACTTGGCCGGATTGTCTGTCCGGGGATGGTCCTCGAGAAAGCGAGACAACAAAAAACCGGGAACCCTGTGGTCCCCGGCCCTTTATCAGCGCTGATGCCGAGTGAAGATCCTCAGGCCCTGTCAGCTGTTTACGGTCTGGCAAATTCGGTGCGCTACGCGGTATGGATCCGCGTTTGAGGCAGGACGGCGGTCTTCAAGATACCCCTTCCATCCATCCTGGACAGTTCCCACCGGGATTCGGATGGAGGCCCCCCGATCTGAGACGGCATAGCTGAATTTGTCGATGGCCTGAGTCTCGTGGAGGCCTGTCAGGCGAAGGTCGTTACATGAGCCATAGACAGCAATATGCTCGTCGTGCACCGGGGCGAATTTGTCGAGGAGAGCCTTGATTCCTTCTTCACCGCCCTCCTCGCGGATGAAAGTATTGGAAAAGTTGGTGTGCATTCCGGATCCATTCCAGTCCCCGAGGACTGGCTTGGGATGCAGTTCGACAGTTAATCCATATTTCTCGGCGGTGCGGTAAAGAAGGTAACGGGCCAGCCATGCATCGTCAGCGGCACGTTTTGCGCCCTTTCCGAAGAGTTGATATTCCCACTGGCCAATCATGACCTCGGCATTGATTCCGCTTACCCCGAGGCCAGCCTCAAGACAGAGGTCGAGATGCTCTTCGACAATGTCCCGACCATCCACGTTTCCAGCTCCGACCGCGCAGTAATAGGGGCCCTGGGGGGCGGGATAGCCCTTATCAGGAAAGCCAATGGGAAGGCCGCCCTTGCTGAGAACATACTCCTGCTCAAAACCAAACCACATGTCTGCATCGTCTTCCCAGCCGCCCCGGGTATTGGAGGGGTGGACGCTGCCCTCGGCTGTAAGGACTTCACACATGACGAGATAGGCGTCGAGGCGGTCGGGGTCAGGAACCACCCGGACCGGCTTAAGGAGGCAGTCGGATGAGTGCCCTTCGGCCTGCTCGGTAGAGGACCCGTCAAATGACCACTCGGGAAGGGATTCGGGAGCTGGAACCTCTTCCCCGTCGTAGTTCCAGATCTTGGTTTTGCTACGAAGGTTGGGCTCCGGCGTGTAGCCGTCGAGCCAGATGTATTCGAGTTTTGCTGCTGCCATCGCGGGCGGAAGTTTGATTTGGCTGAGCATGCTGTCAAGTGCTCAGCGAGCATGAAAACGGCCAACCCCATGCAAGGGTTGGCCGTGTAAGAAGGTCAGGATTTCCCTGATCCGGTCAACTTCCGGTCGGCTCATACATCGCTTCCGGGACCGTGGCGATGGTCTGGAGGATCCGGCTCGCGATCGCGTAGGGGTCTCCCTGGGAGTTTGGTCGACGGTCTTCCAGGTAGCCCTTGTAGTCATTCTGAGCGAAGGCGTGGGGCACCCGGACTGAAGCTCCCCGGTCAGCGATCCCGTAGGAGAACTTGTCGATTGACTGGGTCTCGTGCAGGCCGGTGAGGCGCAAGTGGTTGTCGGGCCCGTAGACAGCAATGTGCTCTTCACAGTTTGCCTCAAAGGCTTCCATCAGTGCCTCAAAATACTCCTTGCCGCCTGTTTCCCGCATGTAGGTCGTGGAGAAGTTCGAGTGCATCCCGGACCCATTCCAGTCACCCGCGAGCGGCTTGCAGTGCCAGTCGATGTCGACACCGTATTGCTCGCAGAGGCGAAGAAGAAGAAATCGGGCGACCCAGACGTCGTCAGCGGCCTTCTTCGATCCCTTGCCGAAGACCTGAAATTCCCACTGGCCCTTGGCGACCTCGGCATTGATGCCCTCATGGTTGATTCCAGCGTGGATGCACTGCCAGAGGTGCTCCTCGGTAATCTTACGTCCAAGAGCTGATACGTTCTTGAATCCGACTCCGCAGTAGTACTCACCCTGGGGTTCGGGGTAACCTTCACTCGGGAAGCCGATGGGCACTCCGTTCTGAGTCAGGAAGTATTCCTGTTCGAAGCCAAACCATGCGCCTTCGTCGTCAAGAATCGTAGCGCGGGTATTCGAGGGATGAGGGTCGCCATTTGGCAGCATCACCTCGCACATTACAAGGGCCTGCTGGTCATTGGTCTTGTCAGGGTAAACCGCCACAGGTTTCAGGATGCAGTCGGAGTCGCTGCCTTCAGCCTGTTGAGTAGAGCTACCGTCAAAGCCCCAGAGAGGCAGGTCCGCAACTTCGGGAAAGGAATCATATTCCTTTATGCAACACTTGGTCCGGAGATTCGGGACGGGCGTGTATCCGTCCAGCCAGATGTAATCCAATTTGTATTTTGCCATTTTAGTATTTTAGTCGGGTTTCAATCACCGGGACTCTCGGCACTGCATTATCCGGGAAAGGACTTGCGTGACAGCGTCTCGGAGATGCTTATCTGCAGCAGCAGCCGTGCCAAGTTGCGTGAAAATGCCGGGTGGGAAAGCTTAAAGTTGAGCAATATTGGCCACAATGAGGGTAGCGTCGTCGTCGTGGCTTCCTTCGCGGGCGCGGGTCAGGATTCTGGTAGCAAGATCGGCCGATTCCCCATTTCCGGAAAGTTCAGTGGCAAGAGTCCTGTCCCAGAGACCATCGATGATGCCGTCGGTGCAGAGGAGCAGCCGGTCGCCATCCTGAAGAGCATGGGTTTCAATTTGAGGATGAATGTTCCGGTGTCCTCCACCGAGAGCGTCGTAGAGGGCACTTCGTCTGGGGTGAGCCCGATAGGAATACTCGTTGATTTCTCCCCTTTTCCACGCTGCCCACGCCCTCGAGTGGTCTTTTGTGAGTTGGATTGTGTCCGCGGACCGGTGGAGGTAGAGGCGTGAGTCACCGAGGTGGGCGACATTCAATTCACCGGGACTAAGCCAGACCAGGGTCAGGGTGGCTCCCATGCCCTTGAGAGCCTGATCCTGTGAAGCGAGAGCGTTGAGTCCATCGTGAGCGTTCCGCATGAGTCGCTCCAGAACGGATTTGGCCTGCTCTTCGGCATGGTCACGGATGGTTTCGTACAGCTCTCCGGAGTTACGTTTCACCCATGTTAGGATGAGACGGGAGGCCAGTTCGCCGGCAGAGCCACCTCCCATTCCGTCGGAGACGGCCAGAACGAGGTGTGATGGTTCCAGGAGAGCTTCTCCCTGTGCTTCGAACCTCCGTGCCCCGTGTGGTCCGACCTCTAGTGCGAGGTAGGCGTCATCGTTGGAATCGCGCCTGGTGCCACCTTCGGACACGGAGGACCAGTTGACTTTCCAGACTTCGCGTTGATTTTTTTTTCTGACATCCGGCCGGGGAAGGAGCTTGGCGAGTTCGAAATCTATGAGGCAGAACCGGCCAAGTCGTGGACAGTAAGTGACGTTGCGGGGTTCGGGGTCATCATGGCGAACGCCGTACTCTCTCTCAAGATCAGAGAAGAGGGCGTCCGACTTGGTTCGCGAGATGTCCGGAGCAGGTTGGCCACAGTTGGTGGTAACAAGGTAGTCTTCCTCCGGAAGATGCTGAAGAAGTCGAGGGACATAGGGGCATCCACGCTCCTCCAGGGCCTTTAGGATACGGGCCTCGTTTTCACAGCGAGTGGATCGTTCGTGCCCCCTGAACTTCTTGTGGACGTGTCCCTTGAAGTCGATACGGACTTGGGAGCGTATGCCATCCTTCAGGTCCTTCACGTGGTGTTAGTGAACTCCCAGTGGGTTGTAAGGGGAAGGTTTTTATCCTGTCCTTGACCTTCAGAGGGAGGAAAGGGATCCTGCTGTGGCGTGGATAGGGTTGAGATCCCAAAGAAGGCGATATATCGCCTGTCGATTTACCAGCGTTGCCTGAGCAAGTTGCAGGAGAATGGAAAGGAAACAGTGAGTTCCTCCGCTCTTGCAGGAGCTGCAGGGGTAAAGCCTGCCCAGTTGCGGAAGGACCTTACTTATTTCGGCCAGTTTGGAACGCGTGGACTGGGATATTCCGTGGCCGAGTTACGGGACGCCATCCGTGACGTACTGGGGCGGGAGCAGCTGCAGCCGGTGGTCATGGTAGGTGCCGGAAATCTTGGAGTGGCCCTGTTGCGTTACCGGGGGTTTGCGAAGGAGGGCTTTGAGGTGGTGGCAGCATTTGATGCCGCGCCGGAAACGGTTATTTCCCGGGGAGTATCGGTTCCCGTTCACGATCAGCATGAAATGGCGGGATTCGTGAGGGAAAAGGATGTGAAGCTGGCCATCCTCTGCGTTCCCGGAGGGGTAGCACAGGAGGTAGCCAATGAACTGGTTGATGCAGGAGTCCAGGGGATCCTGAATTTTTCTCCCACCCTGCTGGAGGTGCCTGAGGCGGTTACGGTCAACAATGTGGATCTTGCCCTTGAGCTAGAGAATCTCTCCTATTTTGTCAGCCACGGCGAAGAGTGAGGCAGGTGGGGATGAAGATCCCAGGGGAGGGGGTGTTGGGCGGATTATTTCCATAAAAGGCCTAAGGATCTATTTTCCGGGACGTTCCTGGTATAGTTTGAGCCCTGATGGGTCACAAAAAGCGTATGGTTGAGACCCACGAGCAGTTCGTGGAGCAGGCCCTCGCCGAGTTCGAGGGGCCGCTCATCGGCTACGCATTGGGGATTTTGCATGATCTCGACCGTGCCCGGGATGTTGTCCAGGACACCTTTATCCGCCTTTATCAGCAGGACCGGGAGAAAGTAGGAGGCGGACTCAAGGCATGGTTGTTCACGGTCTGCCGGAACCGCGCTCTCGATATTCTGCGCAAGGAGAAACGGATGGTCTCGATGGAAGAGGATAAGGCTGGCTTTCCTGAGAGAGTTTCCTCGGCTCCTGATCATACGGCGGACTGGGACGAGCGAGTGGATCAGGTCATGAGCGCCCTGGAGCGGCTTTCCGACAACCAGAAGGAAGTCATCAGGCTGAAGTTCCAGCAGGACCTCAGCTACAGGGAAATCAGTGCGGCGACTGGTCTCGGCACGGGAAATGTCGGGTTTCTGCTGCATACCGGCTTGAAGCGTCTGCGTGCCCTGCTTCCGGATGATCTCCTGGAAAATTCAATTCGAAAGTCATGAAGCATATTGATTCAGAAGACCCCCGCTTGACTGCCTACGCCCTGGGCGAGTTGCCGGAGCATGAGGCCGCCGTTCTGAGGAGTCTTGTCGAGGACGACCCGGCCCTGCGGTCTGCTCTGGCTGAGACCAATGCCCTTGCGGGTTTGATCCGTAGTGGGTTTGGCGAGGAAAGCTTGGAACTGGGGGAGGACAGGCGGGAGGCCATTCGGAGGGCAGGTCGTAGCCCCAGGCCGGAAAACCTGGTGTCGATGCAGACTCGTCGCCGGGATTGGATTCGTCCGGCTGCGGTTGCTGCGGTAGCAGCTGGTCTGGTAGCCTGCGTGCTCTGGGTATTGCAGCAGATTCCCGTGGGTGAGAACCAAGTTGCCGACCTTCCGGAGGGGAGTGAATCCGGCCATCGGGAAAAGGCCCGGGTGCAGATTCTTCTTCGGTCTGCTCCACCTTCCGCCAGACCCATGGCAGGTGGTGCTGCTTCCGTGCCCGGGACATCCCGGGAAGGTGTCAACGAGGGCGCATCTGAAGTTCCTTCCGAGATTGCAGAGAAAGAGCGCCTTGTCCTGCAGAAGCTCTGGAGGGAAAACCCTGAGGCATTTATTGCGGAAGTGAGGAAGGCGGCCCGGAAGCCGGATCTTGCCGATCTGGGGTCCATGGACTTTCTGCAGGATAACCCCTTTGTCTCTGCTGATGAAGAGCCTCGTGCAGTGGTGCCGATTGTTTCGGGAAGGGCTAGTTATCATCTGGTGGAGAGGTTCATCCGTAGCGAAAATACACTGCCGCCCAGGAGCAGCGTGCGCGCGGAGGAACTGATCAATCATGTTTCGTATGTCGAGGAAGGAGGTGCGGACCTGGGTGGCATCAAGCTGTCGGTCGAGATTGCGGTGTGCCCGTGGGACAGCAAGATGCTTCTGATGGGAGTGCTCCTTCGCAATGAGTCGGGCAAAGTCATTTCCGGTGATACTGTCCTGCAGCTTGAAGTAGAGCCGGACTTGGTAAGAAGTTACCGCTTGATCGGGTATGCGGGCAGGAGGTCCGGGGAGGACGCAGGAGGGGTTTCCGAAGGGTTGCCTCCGGGGAGATCGAATTACGTCCTCTATCATCTGCGCCCCTCTGCCCCGGAAAAGCTCGACGCCCAGCAGGTGGTGGCGAGGGTAAGCCTTGATGCAGGAGCACAGGATGGGGAGTTGGTCGTTCCGGTGACAAATCCTCCCCGGAGCTGGAGCATGGCCAGTAATAATCTCAGGACAGCGGTGGCTCTGTCCGCCTGGGGCATGGTATTACGCCAGTCTCCCTTTGGTGGTCCGCTCACCCACCTGCATGTCGGGGAACTCGCCCGGGGGGCCCTCGATACAACCGATTCCTCTGACCTTAAGCGGAGAGAGGCCCTGCAACTGGTTCTTGATGCGCTGCCTCTCTTTGAGGTTGACCCTGACGGGCAAGGGAATTGAAGAATCCGACTGGGGTTGTCCGGTGGTTTGAGGGTTGCCCTCAGGAGGTCAGGGGCTAGGTTGGTTCAGTTCAATGAGTCGTCGGGTGCGCGTTCTTGTGATTCTGGCAGTCTTGCTGGCAGTTGGGGCGGGAATTGGTGTCTGGAGGAAGGTAAAGCGCGACCAACCCAGTTATGAATCGGCCTTTGCCGAGTATGTCTGGGTGGAATACCCGGAGGGAATAATGCTTAAGGCGTTTGATCCGGACGGTGAGCGGATGGACTCTGTCCTGAGGGAACGAAAGGCAGGTTATCTTGCGGGAGTGACGAGCAGGGGAGACCCCCCCGAGGTATTGGAAGTAGAGTTGGCAGTAAACCTCGACACTCCGGGAATCGAGTCATTGATTGAGGAGTTCAAGGCTCAGGGGCTCGTTCCGAAGGGGATTAGCTTTTCGGCAGGCGCCTATCCGCGGACCGGACTTCTGGAAGGAGATCCAGAACCTGTTGAGTAAGAGTCCGGAGAGCCAGAAAAGAGGAGAAGACAGGGGGCCTCCCGCTTTCTATTCGTTCGATTCCGGAGTGATGACGTTTGGACATCCATGATTAGCGGGATAGAATAGCTCCGGTGACTGATCATCCCTGTATTCTTCTGGTAGATAATGGCTCGCACCGGGCGGACTCAACCTTGAGCCTGCGCCGGATTTCAGAAGCCCTCAGCGCGCGGATTGAGGCGAAGGTTCATCCGGTCTCGCTCCTGCACTCCACCAAGGTAGATCCTTCCGAGTTGGGAGGTGTTCCGGCCCAGATCCTGGAGCCTTTCCTCCGGGAACGACGAAAAAAGGATGAGCATTCATTCCTCGTGATCCCGTTTTTCTTCGGGCATAGCGCGGCCATTTACGAATATCTTCCCCAGAGGGTGCTCGAGATGAGGGAGAGCTGGCCGGAACTTGAGGTGAGGGTGGCACCTTCCATGGTGAAGCTGAATGAGCCCTCCGATTGCCGGGTAGCAGGGATCCTCGGAGAATTAGTGACCAGTAAGATCGAGGAGAAGGGCCTGCATCGTCCCGCCGTGACGCTGGTTGATCACGGGACGCCACGGATAGCTGTCAACCAGGTGAGGAACCATGTGGCAAGCCAACTGGCTGAGGTGCTGGGGGACCGGGTAACGGTGGTGGAGGCATCATCGATGGAGCGCCGGGAGGGCAAGGAGTATGATTTTAACGAGCCCCTTCTTGAGAACCTTCTCGGAACGCCGGGTTTTGCACGCGAAGTGATTCTATCGATGCTCTTCATTTCCCCTGGCAGGCATGCGGGTCCGGGGGGAGACATTGCCCGGATACGCGAAGAGGCCGAAGCCCGGTCCCCCGGGTTGGAGACCTTTGCGAGTGACCTCTTTGCCACCCATCCGGGAGTCGTGGAGTTGCTTGCAGAACGTTACGGGGAGGGGCTGAAAGAAGACCCTGTCCGAAGCGAAATCCCAGCCCCGGGAATGGAGTGATCCGGTATGGCTGAGATTGCTGCCATTGGATTGTGGAAAGACTCGTTGGTGCGCAGTGGACCGGAGAATATGGCAGTGGATAGCTGGCTGCTTGAGCGAGGGGAGCCTGTGATGCGGGTCTACGGTTGGAAGGGAGACTGGTGCAGTATGGGCTATTTTGGATCAGTGCACGAAGCCAGGACCGTCGTTCCCGGGGTTTCGCTGGTGCGCCGTGCCACGGGCGGAGGTCTTGTGGATCACAGGGATGATCTGACCTATACTATTGTAGTGCCGCGGACCAGTCGGCTGGCAGGGCGGAAGGGGAGCGGAAGTTACCGGGTAGTTCACGAGGCACTGGCAGAGGCCCTCAAAGAGGCAGGAATGACGGTGGGAATTGTAGAAAAGAATGCTCCGGTTCAATCTCCGGTATGTTTCGAAAAGCCGGTGGCGTGGGATATCCTGGACGATGCAGGGCGCAAGGTAGCGGGGGCCGGGCAGCGGCGCACCCGCAGCGGTCTGCTGCATCAGGGTAGCGTCAAGTGCAGCCAGGGAGTAGATGGGGATACAGTGATGAGATCCTTCGCCTGCAGGTTGGCGCTGAAGGTGGAAGATATGTGCTGTGAACCGTCGGGAGAGCGCTTCGCAGCATTGATTGATCAGTTTGCCTGTCCGTCCTGGCTTGAGCGACGGTAGAAGACGCTACTTGGACTTGGGGTGATCCTTTTCGAGGTGCTCCTTGAGGACGTCACGACCAAAGTCGCCATCAAAAAGTCTCCATACGGCATGAGCATGGTTGGCTCCATTCTGGGTATTAGCATACTCGACCATGAATTCCCCCTGGTCAGTCACTCGGAAGTAGTGTGGATCTCCCTTGTTGAGGCCTCCGGCCCATGCGAATTGCAGTTTGTCGACGGCCCCGGAGACCTCCGCCATGGCTGGCCTGGCGATTTCCGAGCGGGTATTACTGGAGAACTCCCGGAGGACGGCGAGAAGGAGCTTTTTCTGCTCATCGTTCATGTCGGCTCCCTGGACTCCCTGGGACTCGGGTTTGCTGGCAACGCGGTCCTGGCTTGAGAGGATGTCGCGGGGAGCCTTGTCGGACAGGACCACCGGTTTGCCCGCCTCCTTGAGGGATTTCATTAGAGTGCGTGCCTGATCCTCCATGCGGCCCAGTGGTCGAGTGCCCTTGAGAGGTCCCTTCCTGACGACGGCGGGATTGGTCCCGAAGAAGGCCGGAGTCACCACTACGTTTCCATTGATGATGGTGTAGTTCAGAGAGAGGTGATGTCCTTCAAAGCGCCAGCCCCAGGTCCCGGTTTTCTGTTTGCTGGAGGGCTCCCCGAAGATTGCGATGTAGTACTTCTGGGTATCCCGCTTGACCGGGTCATTTTCCATTTCGGCGAGAACGGCCTCGAGGCCCATGATCGTGGAAGCATTCAGCACTCCCTTCTGGCTGAGTCCACTTGCAAGCAGGGCATAGGCCTGGTGGGTCTGGGCGGGGGTTAATTCGCTTAGTTTGAGTCCTTTTCGATCGAGTGGAATAAAGTGCCAGTTTTCACGTTCTTCATCGGTGAACTTGAAGACGGCCTTGGCTTTCTGTTCAGCGGAGAGTCCCTTCAGAAAGCTGTGCGCGGCCCGGCCCATGTCCTGGGCAGGGTTTGCGGCAAGTGCGAAAGGAGTTGAAAGGAGAAGAGCAGCGAGTGAGAGGTATTTCTTCATGATCTGGTGGGATTTTGCGGGGGTTATTCCCGAATGGAAGCGGAATATCGGAATGATGCAGGATGACTGCGCTGGTGACCTGATGAGGTGACCAGAGTTCGCTCAGGCGCTCAGCCCCAGCATGCTCGTTGCGACCAGGAGGTATATCAGCATCCCGGAAACGTCTACCACGGTAGTGACAGCTGGCGCTGCTATAACGGCTGGGTCGAGGCGGATTGCCCGGGCGCCCAGGGGGAGCAGAGCGCCGATCAGGGTAGAGGCTGTCACCTGTATCGCAAGAGCGAGGGCGACCGCAAAGCCGAACCTTGGGAAGCTGATTTCCGGGGAAATTTCCGGATGAAATGCGGGCAGAACGAAGATTGCCACAATAGCGATGGTAAGGCCCAGAATCAAACCAAGCATGACTCCAAGGCGTAATTCCTTCCATGCGACCCTGAAGGCGTCACGGGCGTCGAGTTCGTTCAGGGCCATGGCGCGGATTGCGACGGTAGAAGCTTGTCCTCCCGAGTTGCCTCCCGCAGCAATGATCATTGGAAGAAACAGCATGAGAAGGGGAATGCCCTTCAGTGTTTCCTCGAAGCGGAACATGATCGCACCAGCTGCGATTGAAAGAAGGGCCAGTCCGACCAACCAGATGACGCGTCGGCTGAAGTGGGTGGTAACCCGGGTGTTGAGATAGCCCTCTTCCGATTGCTCCCCGGTCAGGCCTGCCTGCTTTTCGATGTCCTCCGTTGATTCCTCGCTGAGGATCTCCATTGCGTCATCGGAGGTGATTACCCCGAGAAGTCTGTCGTTGTTGTCCACGACCGGAAGGGCAAGCATGTCGTATTTGAGAACCGCAATGGAGGCCTCTTCCTGGTCTGTGCTCGCCAGTACGGTGTGCTCCACCGGTTGCATGATGTCCCCTACCGGGGTCTCCCAGGGATTGAAAGTGAGATCGCGTAACCGGAGTTTGCCTACCAGGCGTTCATCTTCGTCCAGGACGAAGATGCGGCTCAGGGTCTCGGTGTCCTCAAGATCCGGGCGCAGGTGTTCAAGCGCCTCCTTTACCGTCATGGAACTGAGGATGTCGCCGATCTGGGTGGTCATGCGACCGCCAGCGGTATCCTCGGCATATTCGAGCAGGGTGCGGGTGAGCTCACGCTCTTCCTGTTCGCCGAGGAGAGCGATCAGTTTTTCCCGCTTCTGCTCATCCTCCACGTCCTGGAGGACATCAACGCGGTCGTCGTCGGGAAGTTCCTCAAGAACTTCCCGTTGCTGACTGGGTTGAAGGTAGTCCAGGGCTTCTTCCACGAGGGGGTCTGGAATTTCAGCGAGCACCTCGGAAAAGGGCTCGGAGGGAAGGGTGCGGACGAACCAGGCCTGACTTTTTCGGGAAAGGTCTTCGTATACGACCGCGAGGTCTGCGTGATGGACCTCCTCGGCCGCGGACAGGAAGGCGCTTCCGTCACGCGCTGCGATTGCCTGTCTCAAATCATCGAGAATTTTTAGATCCTCTTCCGGCACCAAGGCAGATTAGGAAGGGAGCTCTCTTTGAGAAGTCCAAATCAGGGGGCAGGGCAGTTGTGGAAAGTTTTTCTTTGCGAGTAAGAGCCCCGGGCTGTCTATTGAGGATGGCTTTTCCGCAACCCCCGGATCTTCCAGTATGAGACTGCTCTGGTGTTTTGCCACTCTTCTTCTCCTGACCTTGCCCATGGTCCGAGGTGAGGCAATGTTGCAGTATTTCAATACAAGCTGGAGGGAAATCAGTGAGAAGATGCCTGAGATCGCGGAAGCGGGTTATGAGTCGCTCTGGGTTCCTCCTCCGACGAAGGCAGGTGGAGGATTCTCTGTCGGGTATGACCTCTTCGACCGGTTCGATCTTGGTTCGAGAGACCAGAAGGGGACCGTGGCTACTCGTTATGGAACGGAGCAGGAACTTCTCGACCTTATCCGGGTGGCTCATCGGTTTGGAATCCGGGTCTACTTTGACAACATCATGAATCATAATGGATTCGATGTGCCCGGTTACAACGAATTGGTGCCAGACGATATCTATCCGGGATTTCGTCCCGGAGATTTCCACTTGAGGAGGACCGAGGAAGGGTTCTTCCGAAGGTGGGACAATACCAGGGACTGGGGCAGCGAATGGCAGGTCCAGAACCTGGGGCTTTCAGGCCTTATCGACATCGCAAACGAACCGGGGTCGACCAACCGTAACCATGGTATCTTTGAGGGCGATACTTCGGGAAAGCCTGTCTTCCTGCGCCATCCGAACAACCCGGAATACTATTGTTATGTTCCGGACGGGCCGGGGCAGACCCATGCAGCGAATGAAGGAACTTATGTGGGATTTGGGCCAGAAAACGGAATTACCCGAGCCTTCCTGCAGTCCAACGAATCGTATTACCGGGAGATTGTGGAGGACATGCTGCATCGTTCCCTGAGGTGGCAGTTGGATCGAACCAAGGCTGATGGCGCGCGCCTTGATGCGGTCAAGCACACCCCTGCAGACTTCTTTGGATCCACCTTTGGAGCGGACAGGGATACCTCGGATTATGGCTACCTCGGTCAAGCCCAGAGGCAATTTAACCTGACCAGGGGTTATCTCGATGCGAACCACCGCGATACTGTTTTTAGCATCGATGCAGCAAGAGATGATGCCATGTTCTTTGGCGAGCATCTCGGAGAGCCGCCTGCCTATGGACCGTACATAGATGCAGGGATGAGGCTTATCGATAATGACCTTCGCAACAACCTGAATGAGATCCTCGGCAACCCCTCCGCGACCCTTTCAGGTTACGACCAGGCGGGTGCAGGTGGGTTCGGTCCGTTCGTCTCGGTCATGCATGCCCAGAGCCATGACAATGACTATGCTGTTCGCCGTGAGTTGCAGCACGCGCTCTACTTTACTCGTGAAGGATTACCCCTAGTATATACCGACGGTAATTATCATGCCGGAACGCTGGAAGGAAGCGGGGGAGCGTTTCCCAGACATGCAAACACCTCGTTTCTGGGGCAGTTTGGCGATAACCGATTACCCAACCTGGCTTATATTCACCAGCACTTCGCCCGTGGATTCCAGCGCCCTCGATGGGCCGATAATGATTTTCTGGCCTATGAGCGTATCGACAAGCGGGAGAACCCCGGGATGAGTGATGACGCCGGTGTGGTGTCCATTGTGCTGCTGAACGACAACTATGCCGGAGGCGCAAGGCGTAACATCTCAACCACTTTTCCTTCAACGCCGTTTGTGGATGATGCCTACCTTTACCAGTATGCGCGGGGTTACGGCAGTCAGCGAGCTTTTTACAAGTATGCCTCGCAACTGGATGAGGTGGTAGTCGATCCAGGGAGTTACATGGTCTTCTCCTACCGGACCCCGGAGGAGTCTCTGGCATGGAGTAAAGCTGAGGGGCAGCCCATTGAGATTCTCCAGGATGGTCAGCAGGTTGAAAGGATGGTGGTTGTCCGGCGTGATGGTCCGGATGGTGACGCTGGTTTCAGTGGCCCTTTTTCCAACCCGGGGTTTCACCCCCGTCCCTCGGAACTGAGCGGGACCGGAGGGAGTGACTTTGAGTATGAGGTCCGGATTCCGAGGGTGACTGACGCAAGCAACCTGAAGTTTGTTTTCAGGGCAGATCGGTCAGCGGCAAACATACTCTGTAAGCTGAACGGCGGAATCGACCTGAATGGATCGCGCCCGGGAGGAAACCTTGATCCGGGTTTCCGGGACAATCCCCCGGCTCTCACTACAGATGTCTTTCTTGGTTACGAGCAGCCCGATTTTGTTGAGCGCATGGGACCCGAGAAATTTGCGGCGAAGGATACCTCCCGGTGTGCGCTTTCTTCTGATGAGGCGGAGAGTTGGACGGTTCGCTCGGGTTCGGGAGCTTTTTCCCGTCTCAACGGGGAAGGAGATAACGCTACCCCTCCCGATACAGTGCAGTTTGTCTACCACGACCCCGAAGCGGTGCTGCCGGGTTCAATTGGCAGTGGACGTCACTATCAGGAGCGCCCTGGAGCCATTGATATATACGTCAAGACTAACACGGGGCTCGAAGGATACAGGGGGGCGGTTTATTACACGCTCGACCGGACCATTCCCCGAGGAGCAGGAGGTAGAGGGGTTAATGTGGCAACGGAGACGGTTCCCATGAACTGGGTTGGTGACGCCGAGGGAGGTAGTTGGTGGAAAGGGACGATTCAGATAAGGCGGGCTGGGGTCATCCGCTATATTGCGGGGGTCCGTCGTGCCACCGTAGATCCATTGTTCCCGCGAGGAGCAACGGAGGTGAGTGCAAAGCGCCATGGGATGACAGTTTTTGAAATTGATGGGTTCAACGGCGAGGCGGTGAGGCATTTCCCTCATAATGACTACGCCAAGACCCCGGACCAGGAATCCTTCGTGATGGAGACCGGGTTGGAAGAGGGATTTCATATTCTACGGGCTCGTGCTTTCCTGGAACGGACAGGAAAGGCCTCCCTCTATAATACGTTCCAGCAGACATTCTATTACGACGCTTCCCTTCCACGTGGGGAAATCGTCTTTCCGGATGAGGGGGATACTCTCAACGGGCAGAGTTACGAGGTGGTTGTCCGGGCTGATGAGAGTGTAACCGAAGCCTGGTTTTCCATCGATGATGGAGAAGGGCCCAACGACGATGAATCAACGGAATCCAGCAACGGTAATGGCCCTGGCAAGTGGGTAAGAGCGTCCGAGACGAGAGCCGATCCCGGGGTGGACAGCGAGTTCCCCCGTGAGTTTCGTTTCAATTACTCGAATATTCCCTCCGGTAATACGCCTTCCGTTATCCGGGTGCGATTGAGGGAGGCAACCTCGACCGAGTCCTCTGGTTGGACGAGTGCTGCCGGTCCCGCGGATGATGTTACGGGGTGGCATACAACCCTGATGCGCAACGTAAGGGCCAATGGACCCGATCGGCGGCTTTTCGTGGCATTTCCATCTTCCGATGGCGAGATAGTGGGCGATGATTACGTGCTGAAAGCTTATTTTTCGAAGAGCCTCGGGGACGGGATTAGCGATCAGCAGCTTGCTGAGGAGTTCGCCATTACGATCGGAAGTCGCGTGAGCGGTTCCTCGGTGGGGTCGGTGCCACAGGACAGGGGCTTGTTCCGTATTATCCGCAATGAGACAGGAGATTACCATGCCCTTGCATTCGACGTGCCTGGATTATGGAACGGGGATCCTGATTTTCTTCACCATGTCAGGGTGATGCATGCCCGGGAGGGTATTGAATTAGAGGCGGTCCGGTTGGTGCGGGCAGCAGAAGTGGAGGACTCTTTCGTGCGCGTGGTCTATCCTCCTGTCACTGATGGAGGAGGGCAGGACTGGGTGGAATTCCTTCCTGATGTGTTCGCTCCCAGTCCGGGGCAGAGGGAGATCCCTCTCCGTATCGAAACAGATGAGCGGGTGAATCATCTTGATATCGTCTTTGAGAGGGGCACCGGAAATCTCACTTTCCTGCGCGAGGATGTGGCGGGAAGACAGAAGTCCTGGGACTATCGGTGGAGTGGCGTATCCGCTGGTCAGTATCGGATCAGGGTGGAAGCGCGTGCCAGTCGTAACGGGCCTCTGCTGGCTACGACTACCAGGGAGATCACGGTGGCACTGGAGCCCTCTGTTCCCCCCGAACGGGATAACGATTCCGATGGTCTTCCAGATTGGTGGGAAATCGCGCACGGACTCAATGCGGAGGATAATGGGAGTATGCCGGGAAGCGCGGGGAACGGGCCCGCTGGAGACCCGGATGGTGATGGTATCCTGAATTCCATGGAGTTCCTCGTGGGACTGGATCCCAATGCGGTTGACCGGGGAGCATTTCCGAGGTTCTGGATTTCCCGTAATGAGAGGGGAGGGATTCGGATCGTATTTGCTAGTATACCAGACCGCCACTACAGGATCTCCTGGAGTTCAGACCTCGCGAACTGGACCGCTCTGGAAGAGGTTGTTGACACTGGCGCTGACGTCCTTCCCGGAACCTACGAGATCATGGACGATGATCTTCCTGATGTGGGGAAAAGGTTTTACCGGCTGGAAGTTGCGCTGCCCTGAGAATAACTCCCGGACCTGCCTTATAGGACCTGTTCGACAAATTCCCTGCGGGAAAAAACGTCAAATTGCTCGGGTTCCTCGCCAGTGCCGATAAAGAGTGGAGGGATCTCAAGTTCCTGCTGGATAGCTACCGTTACCCCTCCCTTTCCTGACCCATCAAGCTTTGTTACGATAACCCCATCAAGAGGCACAGCCTTATTGAACTCGCGGGCCTGGTTGAGAGCGTTACTACCGGTGGTGGCGTCGACCACCAGGAGGGTATGATGAGGAGCGCTTTCGTCCTGCTTGCCCAGGATGCGCCTGATCTTGCCCAGTTCCTCCATCAGGTTGTGGCTGGTGTGCAGGCGGCCTGCGGTGTCGCAGATGAGAACCTGGGTGCCTTCGTTCAGCGCTTTCTGATGTGCGGTATAGCAGACGGAGGCGGGGTCAGCATTCGGAGAACCCTTGACCAGAGGGATGTCAAGGCGTTCAGACCATCGCTCCAACTGCTCGACCGCGGCTGCACGAAAGGTATCTGCGGCGGCCAGTAGAACGGAGACTCCCTGTGTCGAAAAGAGATTCCCGAGCTTGGCTGCGGAAGTCGTCTTGCCAGTTCCATTGACTCCGACAACCAGAATGACAAGAGGGTTTCCGTCCTCGGGGAGGTTGAGGGCATGCCTGTCATCGGGAAACACCCGTGAGATATGATCGCGGGCGGCCTGCACGACGTCATCGGCTGAAACCTTGCGTCCCAGACCTCTCAGGCTTTCAACGATTTCCAGTGAGGTGCGGACTCCCAGATCAGCGGCAATGAGTTCCGCCTCCAGTTCATCCCAGTCAACATCGGCCCTGTTGGAGACCTTGTTATAGAGGTTCTTGAAGAATCCGGCCATGGGAGGTGCTCAGTATCGAATTTTTTGCGGAGTTGCGCAGGTCAGTGAAGGTGGGCCGGAGGTTCTCGCATTCCTCCATGGAGGCAAGGTTTTTAGATGCCGGAAGCAATACGGGTTCGCCATCGGGGAAGACTTGTTACTGGGCGAGGGCATGCCGTAACTTTCCGGGGAAGTCGGTGGTGATGGAGCGGCATCCCATTTCAAGGAAGCGCCGGGCGAGATTGGGGTCATTGACAGTCCAGACATGGTGCCGGAAGCCAGCTTTCTCGAGGGTTTCGAGGTGGTTCTTGCGGAGGCCTGGATGGGCACTGGATCCGAGTCCGTCAGCCTGAATGTCCTCCAGGATGCCGAGTAGCCGGGGGAGTTCCTCGTCGGGATCACGGGCAGATCCCTTATCGAATCCGTA
>PAQU01000100.1 GCA_002709395.1 Roseibacillus sp.
CCACCGATATCATCGTTCCGGGCGGAAATGGCAGTGGCGACCGACTCTACAATCTCCCGGGGTGTGGTCTCTCCTGCGAGGAGCATTCGCCGAAGGGAGACAATGCTATGACTGGCAAGATTCACGATATGAGGTAATCAGGAATCCACGACCTTGGGCACTCTTACCTGGTCCATTGCTCTATCCGGAGCGTTACGCAGAAACTGCTCTCGTGACAATCCCTCTCTGGCCTCATCTTCACGAAGGACGTCAAGGACTGGGGCAGGGTGAGCGGTAGGCTCGACCCCTTCAACCTCAAGGCCGGAAAGCGTATCCACAAAAGCCAGGATATCTCCAAGCTGTTTCTGAAACTGATCAGCCTCCTCGACTGTCAGATGCAACCTGGCCAAGCCGGCTACATAGTTCACGTCGATCTCAGGAGCACCGTCTTTCCTTTCGCTCACGCGTCGGATGTTCGGGGTAAAGCCTGAGGATTAAAGGCTAAAATGTCTCCTTCTCGAGCGTCTGGCGAAAAAGCCAATTCAATCGAAAACGCGTTATACCGACTGCAGGACCGAATAAATCCAGAATGAAAGCACCAGGATTCCGGTTACGAGAAGAAGAAAAACAAAGGCGCTTCTTGTCTGATAACGGTGTTCATTACGAATTTCGCCCCGACTTAGGCGAGAGTAGAACTTTATTTCCCGTCGACGGTCATCAAGGTCATCTGGCGGAGGCATGGTAGATACTTGTTTCTCCATTTCTCGCCGGATCCGTTCAGGAGCACCTTCGATGAACTCCTCAAGCTCGCTGATACGCTCAAGCAACTGCTGTTCGCGTAAGCTCATCCTGCCGTTACTCCTGGGTTTTTTGCGGAAGAAGCCCATTTGTTATTTGTAATATAGAATTATCAGAGCCACCGCGCCCAGAATAAGGATCGGAAGATTGTAGGCGAGCCCCGCACGGAAACTTGCTCCAAATGCCTCACCGGCACGCGCCTTGGAACCCGCTGACATAGACCCGAAAATACCACGCGTTCTCCCACCTGCAAAGTGAGCTACCGCGCTGTCGAATTCCTCCTCAGCCTGATCCAGCATTGCCAGAGCGCGGGTTAACTCGGCGTTGAAAGCCTCACGTTGCCAGCCTTCCGGCTCAACCTTTTCGATCCGAGTAAGGTGTGCCGCAAAGGATTGCCGGGTCTGTTCCAGGTCCTCGAGTTCCTGACGCAATTCGAAAAGCTCCCTGTCTATCGACGTAACAGACCCCGAAAGGCGCTCCGTAATCTCAATCTGACCACTGATGAAGTCCTCCTTGCGCCGATTGAGGTCATCCATCTCGCACTTTTGCTGCTCCAACTGTTCCCGCTGTTGCTGCAAAGCTTCCAGTTGTTGCTGGGCCTCACGCAGTTGGCCTTCGAAATCTTCACCCACTGAAGAACGGCAGGTCTCATCTTGCAGGCTCATCTGAGTTTCTCTCAGTCTCAGATGTTGGGTGTGCTCGGTTTCAGTTCCAGCAGGCATGGCAGATTTTCGGGTGAACTTTAAAAAGGGCAGGGGATGCGATAGATAATACCCAAGAACGTTATTTTTGACTAGTAGATAATTTATCTTTCTTAAATAAATGGCTCCTGAAAGCCACAGTGTTGGCATTCCAATGAGGGCTACGACTTTATCAAGCGTAACGCAGAGCGTCATCTGCGCCCCTTGAAGGCAAACCCGGCCCCTGCTGTATTCAAGGCCGTCATCCTGCTTGAGCCGTTCAGGCTATCTCCTACAGGCGGTCCAGAATTGCTTGCCCCATTTCGCTGGTATTGACTAATTTTTCTCCCGCTGCCCCGCTGAAAATGTCACCAGTCCGGAATCCATCCTCAATGGATTTTTCCACTGCGCACTCGATAGAAACCGCCGCCGCTTCCTCTGCCAGCGAGTAGCGGAGAAGCATCGCCAGGGACAAGACCTGAGCGATTGGATTAGCAATCCCCTGACCAGCAATATCAGGCGCCGAGCCCCCACTAGGTTCATATAACCCAAAATTACATCCACCTTCGCTGGGGGAGCCCAGACTGGCGCTGGGAAGCATTCCCAGGGAACCAGAAATCATGGCCATCTCGTCAGACAGGATGTCACCAAAAAGGTTGCCAGTCACAATAACATCATAATCAGGCGCATAGCGAATCAACTGCATGGCCGCATTATCCACATAGAGATGGGATAGCTCGACATCCGGATATTCCCGGGAGACCTCCACAACAACCTCTCTCCAGAGCCTTGAATTCTGGAGAACATTGGCCTTATCCACCGAGCAGAGTTTCCCCCGGCGGCCCTTTGCCGCCTGAAATGCCACATGAGCGATACGCTCGATTTCACTTCGCCGGTAGACCATGGTGTCTATCGCAACTTCCTCTCCATTTTCCTCCCTCCTTTCCTTGGGGGTTCCGAAATAGATCCCGCCGGTTAGTTCGCGAACACACAAGACATCAAACCCCTCCGGGATAAGACTGTTTTTAACCGGAGATGCGTCCTTGAGAGCAGCATGGCATACCCCTGGCCGTAAATTGGCAAAAAGTCCAAAATGCTTACGGAGCGGCAGCAACGCACCCCGTTCCGGTTGGATATCCGGAGGAAGATCTTCCCACTTTGGCCCACCTACTGATCCAAAAAGAATGGCCTGGGAGTCTTCACATCCCTGGAGTGTCTCAGTCGGAAGGGGAGTGGTATTGCCACTGGCATCAAGAGCTGCCCCTCCCACGAGATATTCATCAGTGACAACTTCAAACCCTTGTTTGCCGGCCACGGACTCAAGAACCCTCAAGGCCTCTTTCATGACTTCCGGTCCAATTCCATCACCGGGCAAAACCGCAATACGATGCTTTGACATGACGGGGAGTTAGCGTGTCTGAACCAAGAGGGAAATGGAATTCGGGCAGGATTTTAGAGTCGAGTTTCGCGAACGATCCGACAGTCTCCGTACCCGTGCCCATTCTTACAGACTTCCTCTGGCTTTTCCTCGGCCTGATCCTTCTTTATGTGGGAGGTGAGTGGTTGGTCAGAGGCTCCCGGGAGATCTCTCTCAAGGTGGGGATCTCGCCCCTTGTGGTAGGCCTCACGGTCGTAGCCTTTGGCACGAGCGCTCCCGAACTTCTCGTCAGCCTGCAGGCCAATCTTCAGGACCCTCCCAAGGGCGACATGGCGCTTGGTAACGTCGTAGGGTCCAACATCTGCAACATAGCACTGATTCTGGGTGTCGGGGCGATGATTCGCCCCATGGCGGTCCATGCTCAGGTCCTGAAACGGGAAGTTCCCTTCCTGCTCATTATCTCCGTCATCTTCGCCTGCCTCCTGCTCGATGGCTCCATCGCTCAGCTTGAAGGTGTCGTTCTCTTTGTCGGGGTGGTTGCATACACCATCATAAGCCTTCGCCAGGCCCGGAAGGACGGCGAGATATCGGCCCTCGAGCCCGCCACAGAGGATTCAGATCAAGGCCCCGCAACGAAGAGGGCAGGGGGCATGTTCCTTGATATCGGATTTGTCGTTCTTGGTATTGGAGCTCTCGTATACGGAGCAGACCGCCTGATTCTGGGCGGCAGCAGCATTGCGGGCAGGTTCGGGGTTCCCGAGGCAACCATTGCCCTGACAATTGTAGCCTTCGGAACCTCACTTCCCGAGCTGGCTACATCCATCGTTGCGGCCATCCGAAGACAGGGAGACCTAATCATCGGTAATGCGGTAGGCTCGTGTGTTTTCAACATTCTCTGCGTGGTCGGGTTGACTGCGGCAATTTCCCCTCTTGCGCGAACTCACGACCTTCGGAATCTGGATCTTTGGGTAATGCTGGGACTCACTGCGATCCTCCTTCCCTTGCTCTGGAGCCGGAGATCCCTGTCGCGGAAGGAGGGGGGAGCGCTGCTCGCGGCCTACGCCTGTTATGTCTGCTACCTGGCCATGCGCTAAGCGCCTGCCCTCGAAGTTCAGGACACCACCGATTTTTCCCTCGGCTCCAATATCGGATCCTTCTTTTCAGGCTCCTCTGGAGAGTCATGTACCACAACAAACTCTTCTTCCTCATCGAGCTTCCTTGCAACCCCAACCGAAGCGATCAGCCGACGGGTAGTTACCAGAAACCAGGATGCATCCATGTCGGTAAAGAGATCGCAGCTGTGGATCGCCCGATTCCGGGCAATCCGAAGTTCATGAAATACCCCCACTAGCTCATCTGGGATAATTCCAGCCCGGGATGCGGTGGGGATGAGTTGATTGGGGCGACTGCTGGCCACGTGAACATTCTCATTCAGGAGAGCCCGCTGCAAAACACTCTCGACACATCGGTAGCCTTCTAGGGCGACCAAGTCATAATGTCCATCCTCCATGAGTTCCTCCGCTCGCTGGAGGTGTTTCTTTGACTGATAGGCAAGGCGATCAACTACATCCTCCCGATCCCTGCGGTTCAGGTGCGCTGATGCCAACTTGGCAACGAGCAACCCAAAACTCAGTGCAATAATCGCAAGAGCCAGCTTTGAAATCTCTCCAGCTAGTGAGGAGCTTGAAACCCATACCACGCCTTCTGCCACTTTGATGGAGAGTGCCACGATGGCAAAAACCGGGGGGAAGAGCAGGGTTAGCGCGTAAAAGAAATTACCCACCCGATGTGAAACCCCCAGAGGGTTATCGGATATGAAATCGATCGCGTAGAAGTAGATAACGCAACCAAGCAATCCCAGCATCAGGAAGTAGATCAGGCGGAACTCAAGGACAGTGCCGAAGAACGAAAAACCGGCCTGCCCGAATTCCCTCACCGCCGAATAGAGGGCAAAAAGGACCGCTACCAACGCAAGGGCGAACAGGATCTTAGCTTTGGCGAAATCGGTCACGGAAGAGGATGATGCCAGTTCGTTAATTTTACCGTCTTAAACTATTACAGACAATCCGGTAAGTCAAACTACCGGGATATCAAGCCAGGGCCTCACCGGACGCCTTCAACTGTAGCCGCGCTGCGAGAGTTCTCCACACCGGAACTCCTCAGGTCAGCAACTGACTAAGTTCCTGCGCCTCCGGGTAGAGGAACTCCTTGCCCTCGTAATTACGCAGCAAGGTCCTTTCTTCATCACTGCTCACCACATAGTCCGGATTCAGGGGAATTTTCCCGCCTCCTCCCGGTGCATCAATGACGAACTGTGGGATAGCGTAACCCGTAGTGTGCCCGCGCAACCCTTCTATGATTTCGAGGCCTCTGTGAATCGGCGTGCGAAGGTGTGCTGAACCCTTGATCAGATCGCACTGATAAAGGTAATACGGCTTTACGCGGCAGAGGAGCAACTTGTGCACGAGGGCACGTTGTATTTCGACACTGTCATTAACCCCCTTCAATAGGACTGACTGATTACCAAGCGGAATCCCCGCGTCGGCCAGACGGCCGAGCCCATCCCTTACCTCGGTTGTCAATTCGCGAGGATGATTCGCATGAATCGATATGAAGAGAGGATGGAACTGTTTTAGAATATCACATAGCTCAGGCGTGATCCGCTGAGGAAGGAAAATAGGAATCCGACTTCCAATTCTGACAAACTGAATGTGCCTGATACTTCTCAGTCGGGAGAGGATGCGCTTGAGCCTGTTGTCCGAAAGCAGAAGAGGGTCGCCACCGGAAAGAAGCACATCCCTGACCTGTGGACTATTCTCAAGGTATTCGAAAGCGGCTTCCAACTTCGTTTCAAGGTGCTGCTCTCCTACCCCTGATACTACCCGGGACCTCGTGCAATAACGGCAGTAGGAGGCACAGCGATCGGTTACCAGTAACAGTACCCTGTCAGGGTATCGATGGACTAAGCCCGGGACGGGCATATGACTGTCCTCTCCGCAAGGGTCCGACAACTCCGTATCATCCTCAAAGGTCTCAGCAACCTGGGGAATAATCTGCCGCCGGATTGGACAACCAGGATTGTTCGCCTCGATCAGGTTAAAGAAATGAGGGGTCACGGCGGAAGCCAACTTGGTGCCAGTCAGCATAATTCCTGCACGCTCCTCTTGAGACAGTTGAATACACTGCTCAATCTGTTCCAGTTTCTGGACCCGATTTTTCAGCTGCCACCGAAAATCCGACCAGTCCTCAGGGGAGATATCATCGGAGGCCCAGTAACCCGGGGCTGCGGAAGAGAATGCGACTTCCGCGTCATAATCGAAGGTGGCCATCAGAGGGGCCGAATTTAAGGGACAACCGGGTCTTGTCAAAAGCCGGTTGACAAAAAAACGGAAAACCTTAAGTTTAAATTATCTTAACTATAGGAGGATAGAGTCTTAACACATGTTTTCACAAGCACTGCGTGATATTGCACGCCCAACGTATGCCGAGATCCTGGAAACCCTGAAAAGGTCGGATGGAATGGCGGTCTCCGAATTAGCGAAAGAGCTCAAAATGAGCTACATGGGAGTCAAACAACACTGCGTTAACCTTGAAAAGAAGGGCTACCTCAAAACGTGGAGGGTACCCCGCACGCAAGTGGGCCGCCCCGAGAAACTCTATCGACTGACGGAGGCCTGCGCCGAACTATTTCCCCAAGCTGGAGTATCGTTGACGCTCAACCTTCTCCAGGGCGTCAGGCAGCTCTACGGCGAGTCAGCACCGGAAAAGATGCTATTCCACCACTTTGAAGACCAGCGCCAACGCTGGGGAGAACTCATGAAAGGTGCCTCTTCTCTCGCTGAGAAAGCAACCAAACTCGCTGAGATCCGGGATACAGAGGGGTGCTTCAGCAAATGCACCTATGACGCACAGGAGGGACTCCGGATTGAGGAATATCACCATCCCATGTCTTCTATATTTGCGGTCTACCCCAACGCTATCCGCATGGAGGTTCAAATGATGGAGCAGCTCCTGGGATCTCGAATGGCCAGAAAAACCATTGATTCCGGGAAAGGGCGAGAATTGACAGTCTACGAAATATCTTCTCTGGGATCGCCTGCTGAGCGCGGCGTGTTTAACGGAGTTAAGCATGACGCCGGCCACCGCACCGGACTGAACTCAAATCAAGTTCCAACCTTTCTTGAAATGTAGGAACACGCTGCGTTTTACCTGCCTCACAATCAGGCCCCGGGTGATTTCCTCCCGGGGTTTTTTTGTTCAGGCCACACAGCGCTGAGAATTCACGCCCACAGTGGGCAGGGATACACCCCTGATTCCACCAGCTCTTGGATAGTCTCCATCACGATCGGTTTATCCTCGCGGTGCGTCACCCCAAACCATCTCCCTTCAGAAGAGATTACTTTGCATGATGCCTCGCCCTGCCGGAGAAGAGATCCTATTACGGTCGGAATGTGCCACTCTTCACTGGCGGTGTCGCTACATGATTCGAGGAAACCCCTCAGATTCGCCTCAAGCTGCGTAAAGAGAAGGGGGCTAAATCCCCAGAAATTCATCGAGACCAGAGTATCCTCAGAAAGCTCGCGCTGGGCCCCATTTATCGAGACTCCCCGAACCGCCCCCTCGTTCCCGCGGGTGATCCCGGTAACCTCCTCCACATTTCTGAGCAGTCCACCATCCGTGCGAGTAGTAACCCCGCGGTTCACTCCGCCATGATCAGAGAGAGTATTCCCCAGACGATAACCCACGAGGCAATAGGATCCTGATAAGGCGGCCCCAGAGCCAGATAGAAAATCGGACGCCTGAACATAGGCATCGCAACCGTAAAAGTCGTCCGCATTGATTACCGCGAAGGGCGAACTTATCTCATTGCGGGCAGAGTATACTGCATGAGCCGTCCCCCAGGGCTTCCTCCGTTCGCCGGGAACCTCAAAACCAACTGGAATATCCTCCAGCTCCTGAAAGGCATAGTCCACCTCAATCCGGTCCATGAAGCGATTCCCCACAGAGTTCCTGAAGGATTCCTCGAATTCCTTCCGGATCACAAATACCACTTTCGCAAACCCCCCTCGGATCGCATCGTAGATCGAATAATCCAGAATAGTTTCTCCTGCCGGCCCCATTGGGTCGATCTGCTTCAACCCCCCATACCGGCTGCCCATACCGGCTGCTAGAACAAGGAGCGTAGGTTTTTCCATGTCAAATTCGATCTGGTTTTAGGGGTGGGCAGCCGCAGCATGCAACGGGAATTTCGAGATGCCAGCTCAGGGCCGGTAAAACACGTTGCGAATCGGCTCCTACACGCCTTAAATCAGGACGTGCCGCAGGTCGAAAGGGAATCCAAAAGCACTGACATGTCGGAAACCTGGGAGGATCACCTGCGGCGAACCTTCCGGTCCATGATCACGGCCCGGACACTCGAGTCCAAACTGGCCAGCCTCTACAAGGCAGGCAAGATTGTGGGAGGGGTATATATCGGTCCTGGACAAGAAGCGGTAAGCGCCTCGATTGGTTCATGTCTCACCTGGAATCGAGATATCTTCGGCGCACTCATTCGCGATCAGGGAGGACGTACCGCATTCGGCGAACCTATTCTCGACGCAACCCGTTCCTATCTCGGATCGGTAAAGGGGCCATCCAAGGGAAGGGACGGTAACATTCACCGCGGCCATCCCGCACAAGGACTTCCCGCAATGATCAGCCATCTGGGCGCAATGGTTTCCGTTGTCGCAGGCATGCTCCTTGCCCGGAGACTGCAGGGCCGACTTGACGGGATCGTGGGAGCCGTGAGCGTCGGTGACGGAGCCAGTTCCACGGGGTCCTTTCATGAGGGCATCAATCTCGCCGCAGTCGAAAGACTTCCCCTCGTCGTGGTTCTGACAAATAATCAATTCGCCTACTCAACACCGACCGATCGGCAATTCAGATGTCGCTCCCTGGTCGATCGTGCCATTGGCTATGGGATTCCGGGTTACGAGGTCGACGGTACGGACCTGCTTGCTTCACTCGAGGTGATCTCCAAGGCCGTCACTGAAGCGCGACAGGGCGGGGGACCGCAACTCGTTGTTGCCAATCTCCTGCGACTTAGCGGCCACGGCGAGCATGACGACGGATCCTACGTGCCGGATGAAATCAGAAATTCTGCCCTTGGAAGAGACTGCATGGAGGTAGCAGAGCATCAGCTTTTACAAGCAGGGTTTGTTACGGAAGCTGAACTCGAGTCGTGGAAAAATGAGGCTGCTGAACAGGTTCAGGCGGCCGTAGCCCAAGCCCAGCAGGAACCTTCCCCGGATCCATATACCGACGACTGGTCCGTATACGCTTCGCCCGAACTTGCCGAAGACTGCTGATGGAAGAGGTCACCTACATCGATGCCATCCGCGAAGCGCAGCATGATCTTCTCGCCTCCGATGAGCGCGTCTTTATCTACGGCCAGGATGTGGGGGACTTCGGAGGAGCCTTCAAGGCGACTCAGGGGCTGAAAAGTCTTTACCCGGATCGCGTAATCGATTCTCCAATCAGCGAGGACGCCATGATCGGACTGGCGGTAGGAGCCTCGATCGAGGGAATGCGTCCCATTGTAGAGATGCAGTTTGCTGATTTCTCCTCCGTCGGCTTCAACCAGATCGTTAATCAGGCAGGGACCCAGTTCTACCGGACCGGGGTGCCTGCGCCTATCACCGTCCGCCTTCCGTCCGGCGGCACCCCCGGTTCCGGCCCATTCCACAGCCAGATGATGGAAAGTGTCTATGCGTATTATCCCGGACTGGTCATCGTTACTCCGGCGACAGTGGCCGATGCATACTCCATGCTTGTTGACGCGGTAGCCCTCGATGACCCCGTCCTCTACTGCGAGCATAAGTTCCTCTATCGATGGCTGAAATCAGACCGGCTCAGTGACGATGACGAGAAACTACCCATCGGGCAGGCCCGGATCGTTCGGGCGGGAAAACACGCCACCGTAGTAGCCTACAGCGCCATGGTGCATGAAGCGCTGCGCGCCGCAGATCTCCTCGCCGAGGAAGGGTGGGAAATCGAAGTCGTGGACCTCCGCAGTGTTAAACCTCTCGATACCGACACCATCGTTGCCTCCGTAGCGCGCACTGGACGCCTTCTTGCCGTTGGAGAAGCCTTTCCCTGGGGAGGCGTCACTTCCGAGATTGTCTCCCGGGTTACCAACGATGGCTTCCACCTTCTCGACGCACCTCCCCAGAGGCTCAATTCCCGTGACACGCCCGTGCCTTATCACCCCAACCTCTGGGAGGCTCACCGCCCAACTCTGGAGTCGATTGCTGCCGCAATCCGCAATTTGCTGCGACTCTAATCACAATTGATCAATATCATGCCGGAAGTCCCCATTCTGATGCCTCAACTTGGTGAATCGATCGCTGAGGCTACCATTATCAGGTTGAATGTCTCCGTGGGAGATCAAGTAGTGGCTGACCAGGAGGTCATCGAGGTCGAAACCAACAAGGCAACAATGGATGTCACAACCCTCTGCGGGGGCACTGTGCGGGAACTTCTCGTTGAAGAAGGCGTGAGCTATCCGGTAGGCACGGTCCTTGGACTGCTTGACGTTACCGAGGAAGAAGCCACCCGGACAGGAGTCCAGCCCGGTGGAACCGAAGACCCTGTTTCTTCAGGCTCGCCCGCAGAGGCAGAAGAAGCACGGGCTCACTTCGCAACCCCGGAGGGGGGTGCTCACGAGCCCCGCAAGGTGGAACCCAGCATCCGGGGTCTGTCTGTCCCAGCCGGGATGAAAGGAGCCCATTACCTCTCCCCGCGCATGAAGGCGCGCATGGATGAACTCGGACTCCGGGCCGCAGACATCTCCGCCATCGTGGGAAGCGGGTCCGGGGGACGCGTTACGGTAGAGGACCTTGAGCAGTTCCTTGAATACATCTCCACCTGGCCCCACAGCCAGGCCTCTCCCATGCGCCTATCGGTCGCAGACTCCATGCGACGCAGCTGGTCGCGCCCCCTCGCCTCGGTAGGGCGTCCCGTCGCCCTCGACAACCTGCTTAACTATCGCCGGAGCCTCGACCCGAAGCCTCCGCTCACTATTTTCCTTCTCAGGGCCTTTGGTAAGGCCCTGTCAGAAGAACCCGCCTCCGCCGGCTATCTGATCGGCGAGAAAATCGTTCATCCCCGGGCCTTTGATATCGGGGTGGCGGTTCAGGTTGAGGACGGCGTGCTTGTTCCCGTCCTCCGCCAGGTCGACACCCGTAACGTTGGAGAACTGATGGAGGAATACCTAGAACTGGTGCGACGGGCACGGGAAAGAAGAGTTCCGGAGGAAAATACGGGAGGAGGTATCGCGACCGTGACCAATTTTGGAACCTTCGGGCTGATGTGGGGAACGCCCATACCGTTACCCAGTGAAACGCTCATTCTTGGTATCGGTGCAGGAAAAAAGAAGCCCTCGTGGTCCGAGGAAGAAGACAAGTTTGTCCCTGTCACCGAAGCGGACCTGGTCCTCACTTTCGATCACCGGGTCGTCGACGGGGGAGGAGCCGGCATGCTCCTCAACCGCTTGAACGACCTTCTTCAGGAACCGGAGAATCTCTGAGCTGTAAATGGGAATTACTTGCTTCAACCGGCTCCTTTGCCTCCTAATTGGAGCGTGAAAAGATCCTTCCTTCGCATCCTCCTTTCCGGCCTCAGCCTGCTACTCATCGGAAGCCCGGTCCTCCTCGCGGAATTAAGGGAATTCACTGACGTCAAGGGACGCAAGATCACCGCCGAGCTTCTTGGCCTCAGCGGTGAATCAAAGGTCAACCTGCGGATGGAAAGCGGAAAGATGGTCACCGTCGCCCTTACAAGACTAAGCAAGGAGGATCAGGACTATATCGACTCTCACCCGGCTTCAAGGTTGAGCCCTGTCAACATCCCGGAGAAGGCCCTGGTGGCAGTCACCGACTGGAACGAAAAACTCCAACGTGACGAGTCCTACTTCATCAACATCACCGGACAGCGAGCTTTCCGGAGGGCCATCAAGACAATTCACTACGATGGCTTTGCAAGCGGCCTCTGGCAATATGCGGTGGTCGAAGGCCCCTACATGGGAGTTCTTGACTCGGAGGGAATGGCCATGTTCGGAGTCTCCAGATCTGGCCCCCCGGAACTTCGGGCAGGATCAGACGCACCCATCTTTCTAGCTCGTTATGGCACCGGCGAGTCTGCCTACGTGCAATACCTTCGCAAGGACGGCAAACCCTTTATCAATACCCGGTTTGCAGATGGGCGACCCTTCAATAATGAACGAGCGTGGGTGAACCTCGAAGCTGCAGACCGCCCCGGAGGACAGCAGCAGGGGAACGGGACATGGACTCTCATCGACTACCAGGGAAACCTTCTTCATGCCTTCGAGGATCTTGAGGTCAACGACTTCTCCCAGGGGCGCGCGGGGGTCGCGCTGGATATCCGCGCCTCGGAGTGGGCAATCATCGACACCGATGCAGAGATTATCGCCGAGGGCCCCTTCCGCCGGGTTGGAAAATTCATCAATGGCTCCGCGGTCGTCGACGGCAGACTCATGAACCGGGACGGCGAATGGCTTATGGAAGAAAAGGGGGAGTGGCAGATTGAGCGACGCTACGAAAACTCTGAAAGCGATGCGGTCGTGGCAAGGCGGACAAGGCGCGTTCCCGGAAAACCACGGTTTGGGATCCTGCAACGTTCGACGGGAGAATTCATCGCAGACATACCGGATAACTATTATGTCGATCGGGGATTTTTTAATGGTTTAGCCGTGGTGCGCGACCTGAAGACCCAGAACTTCGGATACATCTCCCGGACCGGAGAACTAGTCGTCCCTGCAAACTTTTCCCGCGCCGCACCCTTCAAGGGCGGATATGCACATGTTTCTCTCAAACAACATTTCGAGAAAGCTGTAATCAATCTCGCTGGAGAGGTCATCTGGAAGGCTCGACTGCCAGAGGTCGGAGTGCCAGAACCTGCTGAGAAGGAGGTTGATGCGAATCCTCCCGAAAAAGAGGAGTAGGGAGTTCTTCAATCCCATGGAGGAACCCGACAGCAGGCTGCAGTTAAAAGGAAAGCCTGCCTGCCTCCAAATTATATTCTGATTGCATCGGAATCTCGCGAATACTTAGCTTCGGCATGTTCAAGACACCGCTATCCCTCTTTGCAGTAACCGGACTACTGCTATTCCTTACCGCTGGCCTCGCCACCGCCGACAATCATGGCGGAAAAAAGATCAAAGTCCTGCTAATTGACGGCCAGAACAATCACGACTGGAGACGATGCTCACCGGTAATGACCTCCACCCTCGAGGCTACGGGGAGATTCAGCATTCACCGGGAAACAGTCACCGAAGCTGATGTAATCGACTGGATCGTCGACTTTTCAGCCTACGACGTAATTCTCTCCAACTACAACGGCAAGCCGTGGCAGGAGAAAACCCAGAAGGCCTTCGTCAAATACATCGAGGAAGGCGGCAATCTGGTGGTAGTCCACGCAGCAGACAATTCCTTCCGGGAATGGAAGGAATACAATTTAATGATCGGCCTTGGCGGCTGGGGAGGACGCAACGAAACCGATGGACCGTATGTCTACTGGAAGGATGGGAAGATCGTCCGGGACGAATCAAAAGGGCGAGGGGGATCACATGGTCGAGCCTGGGAATACAAGGTCGTCGTCCGTGATACCGAACACCCAATCACAAAGGGCCTTCCAACCGAGTTCCTTCAGGCAAAAGAGGAGCTTTACGATCGTCTTCGCGGTCCCGCTGAAAACATGAAAATTCTTGCAACTGCCCTGGCAAAAGGGGGCTCTGAGCGCCACGAGCCCGTATTGATGACCATCACCTACGGCAAGGGGCGAATCTTTCACACCGTCATGGGCCATGACCATAAGTCGATGCACGGCGTAGCCTTCCAGGAGACGCTCATCAGGGGAACCGAGTGGGCCGCAACCGGCAAAGTCACTTTTCCTCCGGTTTCTCCCGAAACCCTCCCAGTCGACAAAGCGGTCTCCCGCGACCCCAAGGACATCAAGCCTGCGCACTGACTCACGGACCGGTCGGACTGCAAAGAGCGGCACCGCGAGAAGCGGAACGAACGGGACGCTTTGGCGACACCTCCGGCATCTGGGTGACACCTCGTCCGAAATAAGCGGGCCTCCTCAAGGGGCAAAGCAACCGGGCCTCCGGGTTGTGCTCGACAAGTGGCAGAACCATACCAGGCATTCATTCCAAAAGAGGGCGCGTGGGCACGATTGGGCACTAGAACCCCAATTTCATCGAATCCGCATTACATATATTGTGTGAAGTTATGTAGTGGTGAGCGCAATGGGTGGATGGTTCGAGTTGAGTCCGGATTCTCCGGTCTGTTGAATTCAGAATGGCCATAACCCCTTAAGGCGGTCAATATGCCGCCGTCGAGTCGACCGCTCGACTCGAGCGCGCACGATGAAGGTAATTGCTATCGCGAATCAGAAAGGCGGAGTCGGCAAGACGACCACCGCAGTGAACCTTTCGTCGGCACTTGCTCGCCGGGGCCAGCGCATTTTGCTAATCGACTTGGATCCTCAGGCAAATGCAACCAGCGGCCTGGGCGTAGAGCCTGAAAATGCTGAGGATGGGAGCATCTATAGCGTTTTACTCGGAGAAAGCACCCTCGAGTCCAAGATTCAGGCCACCCAGCACGACAATCTTTCAATCATCCCGGCCGAAATGAACCTCGCCGGAGTGGAAATTGAACTCGCTCGGATGGAGGATCATCTCCTGATCCTTCAGGGTATCCTGCGCCAGGCCAAAAAGCGCCGGAAATTCGATTTCTGCATCCTTGATACGCCACCCTCCCTCGGCGTTTTAATGACTTCTGCCCTTTCAGCAGCGGACGAAGTCCTGGTGC